>NZ_JBHJUK010000168.1:0-17175 GCF_042266225.1 Kitasatospora sp. NPDC056181 | reverse complement strand
GCCCAGGAGCGCACTGATGCCGCTTTCCCACGGTCCTGACCACCAGCACCACGATCCGGCCCGGCACCCGGCACCCGGCACCCGGCACCCGGCCACCGCGCCTACCGCCACGGCCCGCCGCCCTTCGCGGGTGTGCGGGCCGCGGCGGGCTCGGGGCGTCAGTCGAGGTCGACGGTGAGGACGTCGTCGTCCCGGGTCAGGTGCTCGATCGTGATGGATCCGGAGGCGTCGTCGTAGCTGCCGGTTCCGCCGGTGATCGCGAACAGGTGGGACCACTGGCGGGGGTTGACGGCGACCTCGGTCAGGGAGGGCAGCGGGCGCCGGTAGGCGGTCGAGGCGGTGATCATGTCGTCGCCGAGGAGCAGCACCAGGGAGGCGAGGACGAACGCGTCGTCCAGCCCGACGGTGACCGGCGTGCACTGCGCGCTCTCGGTGCCGGCCGGGTTGCCGGCCTGGTCCCGCAGCTCGTAGTGGACGAAGTAGGGCGTGCCCGGTACGAGCACGTCCGGGATGTCGGCGGCCGTCCGCTTCCCCGTCAGGATCAGCTGCCGAGCGGGGGCGTCGGCGTGGGCGACTCCGCTCAGCCCGGCGGTGAGGCCCGCGCCGGCGGCGGTCAGCGAGGTGAGCCGAAGGGCGGTCCTGCGGTCGATGGTCATGCGGGTGCTCCCGTGTGCTGGTCGTCCGGCGGGCACGGAGGTGTGCCGCCCATCCCACGGATCTCCGTAACACGGGGTCGATCACCGCCCGGTTCCCCGCATTCGCCGATACGGGCGACACCGGGCCCCGCCGCCGCACGAGCACGAGCAGGGTCGCGTCGTCGTGGTGACCGGTGCTGCCGGCGAGGGCGCGGAGCCGGCCGGTCGGGTCGTCGAGGAGGTCGCCGTCCGCCCCGGCGGGCTCCGCGCGTCCGGGCGGGAAACGTCGCACGGCGACACGATCCCGTGGAGTGAATCCGCGGAGCGAATTGGCCGTCATGTACCAGTACAGTGCGCTTCGTCCGAAATTCGGAGACCCCGCAAACCCGCCCCGCAGGAGGAACGATGGCCGTGTCCGGCCCCCGCATGATGATGGTCGCGCTCGCCGCACTGGGCGCCGTGGCGTTCACCGCCCCGGCGCATGCCACGGCCCTCGGCGATGAGATCTCCGTGTCCTCGGAGGTCACCATCGGGGCGGACGGATCGATCCACCTCTCCGGGACCTACCGTTGCACCTCCTCCGCAGGCGTGGCGCACCAGATCAGGGCGACCGTCCAACAGGAGAGCGTCCGCCTCGGCATCGGGGCCGGGAACGTCGTCTGCGACGGCGCCGAGCGCCCGTGGGAAGCCGGAGCCCCGGCCGCCTTCGTCCCGGCGGTGCACGGCGGCGAGGCGAAGGCCACGGCGGAGCTGCAGGAGATCGACATGGCGGGGCTGGTCCCGCGGTCGGTCAGCACGGTCGCACGGGACTCCCGTGCGGTCACGCTGACCGACCAGCGGTGACCCGCCGACGGTGACCGGCCGGCGCTGACCGACCAGCGGTGACCCGCCGGCGGTGACCGGCCGATGGTGATCGACCGGCGGTGACCGACCAGCCGTGACCGGCCCGGCGCTGACCGCCGGATCCGCGCGCGACGAGGCCCCGTCCCCGATGGTCGCCCCTCGGGCCGGCCGCGTCAGGCCGCGCGGGCGGACAGGACGAAGGTGAACTCGGCCGGGCCGGCCGTCAGGCGGTGCTCGGGGAGGACCCCGGGGCCGCAGGAGGCGGAGCCGATGCCGTGCTGGGCGTGGTCGAGGTTCAGCCACACCGTGTCGCCCGGCACCAGGTCCGGTCGGTGGCGGGCGGCGGCGAGCTGTTCGGACGTCCAGCGGCGGGCGGTGAACCAGAACGGCGGATCGCCCTCGATCCGCACCGTGGTGACGCCGTCGTCGAGTTCGGCCCAGCGCACGTCGGTACGGGCGCCGTTCTCCTGGGGGCGCACGTACCGGGTCTGCAGCTCGTCGACGTCGAGCCGGTGGAGGCCGATCCGTGCGGCGGACCGGGTGTCCGGGTAGGCCTCGCCCGGCCCGCCGCCGAACCACCGCGCCCGTCCGAAGGCCGCCGGCAGGCCCATCCGGACACCCAGCCGGGGGAGGGGGAGCGTCCAGTCGCCCTCGGGCGCGACGGTGACGGTCAGCCGCAGCAGGTCCGCGTCGGCGGTCCAGCGGTGGACGGTCCGCAGGCCCAGCGCGCTGCCGGCGGGCGCCGTCCTGGTGCGCACCTCCAGGGTGTCGGCCGTCAGCTCGATGCCGTCGAGCCGGTGGCGCATCCGGTGCAGGCCGAGCTCGTGCCACTGGCGGGCGAGCTGTTCGCCCGGGGCCCACGGCGCGCCGCGGTCGTTGTCGGTGGGCGCGCGCCACACGTCCGGCCGCGGTCCCGTGACGGGGACGTCGCCGAGCCGGGTCAGGGCGCCGGTCCGGGCGTCGAACGCGGCGGGGCCCAGCAGGACCAGGCCGTCCCGGCCGTGCGGCGCCCGGCCGCGGGCCCCGGGAAGGGCCGGCCGGCCGTGGCCGGCGGGGAGTTGCCCCCAGGCCACGGTGTGCCCCGCAGGTGCCCACGGGGTGGGCCCGGCGAGCGACGCGCGCACCGTCCACCAGGCCTCGCCGGACGCCCTGCGGGGTGGCGGTGGCAGCGTCACCTCGGCGGACTCGCGGGGCCCCAGCGGTGGGACGTCCAGCGTGCGGGTGAACGGGGTCGTGCCGTCGGCCTCGTGGGTGCAGGTGAACACCAGCCCGGACAGGTCGGCGAAGTCGTGCAGGTTGGTGACCCGGACGGCGCCCGGGTCGTCCCCGGGTTCGATCCGGACCGGCTCGACCACCTTCGCGTACTCGACGAGCCCGGGGGAGGGCGTGCGGTCGGGCAGCAGCAGGCCGTCGCAGACGAAGTTGCCGTCGTGCACGTCCTCGCCGAAGTCGCCGCCGTAGGCGTGGCCGAGCTCCGGATGGTGGAGGCCGTGGTCGATCCACTCCCAGACGAAGCCGCCCTGGCAGCGCTCGTAGGTCTCGAACAGCCGCTGGTACTCGGCCAGTCCGCCGGGCCCGTTGCCCATGGCATGGGCGTACTCGCAGAGCAGGAAGGGCAGTTGGCCGCGCCGCTCGGGGCCGCCGTCCGTGCGGCGGCCGATGCGTTCGACCTCGGCGTGGTCGGCGTACATCCGGGAGTACACGTCGGTGTCCCGGCAGGACGGGTCGCCCTCGTAGTGGAGCGGCCGGGACGGGTCGCGGTCGCGGATCCAGGAGGCCATGGCGGTGAGGCCGCGGCCGGAGCCCGACTCGTTGCCGAGCGACCAGAGGACGACGCTGGGGTGGTTCTTGTCGCGTTCGACCATGCGGGCGGCCCGGTCCAGCAGGGCCGGGGTCCAGCGGTCGTCGTCGGCCGGGTTGCCCCGCCAGCCGGCGAGGTGGAATCCGTGGGTCTCCAGGTCGCACTCGTCGATCACCCAGAGACCGAGCTCGTCGCACAGGTCGAGGAAGGCGGGGTGCGGCGGGTAGTGGCTGGTGCGCACCGCGTTGATGTTGTGCCGCTTCATCAGCAGCAGGTCCTCGCGCATGGTCGCGCGGTCCAGCGTGCGGCCGGTGGCGGGGTGGAACTCGTGGCGGTTCACCCCGCGGAAGAGGATCCGGCGGCCGTTGACCTTGAACAGACCGTCCTCGACCGCGACGGTGCGGAAGCCGATCCGCAGGGGGACGCGCTCACCCGCCGTCGCCAGTTCGGCGGCGTACAGGCGCGGGACCTCGGCGTTCCACGCCTCCACCGGGGCGACGGCGGTCTCGCCGGTGGCGAGGTCGAGCGCCAGTTCCGGGACGGTGACGCGGCCCGGCACCTCGCTGTCGACGCGCAGGGTGCCGAGCCCCGAGCGGTGGTCGTACGAGGCGTGGACGAAGAAGTCGCCGGCCGCCCCCTCGGGCTGGTGCAGCAGGGTGACCTCGCGGAAGATCCCGGGCAGCCACCACTGGTCCTGGTCCTCCAGGTAGCTCCCGGACGACCACTGGTGGACGCGGACGGCCAGCACGTTCCCGGCGGGCCGCAGCAGGGCGCCCACCGGGAACTCGGACGGCAGCCGGCTGCCCTTGAAGGTGCCGAGCTCCTGCCCGTTCAGCCAGACCCGGGCGCAGGAGTCGACGCCCTCGAAGCGCAGCACGGCGGAGCCACCGGCCGGCCAGTCGGCGGGCAGGTCGAAGGACCGGAGGTGGTCGCCGGTCGGGTTCTCGTCGGGCACCCGGGGCGGATCGACCGGGAAGGGGTAGGTGACGTTGGTGTACGCGGGGGCGCCGTGTGCGCCGTCGCCCTGGAGCACCCAGTGGCCGGGCACGGTGAGTTCGGCCCAGGCCGAGGTGTCGTGGCCGGGGCGGGCGAAGGCGTCGTCGTGGGCGTCGGCGGTGGGCGACAGCCGGAAGCGCCAGCGGCCGCCGAGGTCCAGGCGGGCGGCGTCGGATCCCGGGTACCACGCGCGGGGAGGCAGGGCGTCGGTGCCGGGGGAGCGGTCTTCGAGGTAGGCGGGGCCGGGATTCCGGGGAGTGCTCATGGGTCCTCTCGGGGGCGCGGCGGCCGGCGGGGCGGGGCCCGCACCCCGTCATCTTGGGCGGGGCGCCGGACGGGCGTCAAGAGAAACTGATTGAACGATCCAAATCGATCCGTAAAGCTGATCGTTCTGTCGAATGCGCGATTTCCTGGTCGTTCTCCATTGACGCGATCGGATCGGCGGTCCTAGCGTGCCCGACGGATGCCGAGGCCCTCGCGGAATCCGCCAACGCCCCGTCCCTGCCACGCTGGAGACACATCCACCCATGTGTACGGCACCGCGGACCCGACCCCACGCCTCCGACCGGACCCGGACCTCCGGGATCCCCGCCCTCACCGCCCTGGCGCTCTGCTGGGCGCTTCTCGTCGGCTGGACCGGTATCGCGCCGGCCACCGCCGCCACGAGCACCACGAGCGTCACTGCCGTCACTGCTGCCACGAGCGCCACCGCCGCCATGAGCACGGCGAGCGCCACGAGCGCAGCCGTCACGACCGCCGTCACCGTCGACGGCAGGAGCCGTGGACGCGTCTTCGACGGCGTCGGCGCGATCAGCGGCGGCGGCGGGAACACCCGGCTGCTCCTCGACTACCCCGAGCCGCAGCGCTCCCAGATCCTCGACCACCTCTTCAAGCCGGGGGACGGCGCCGCGCTGCAACTCCTCAAGGTGGAGATCGGCGGCGACACCAACTCCACCGACGGCGCCGAGACCAGCCACGAACACACCCGCGGAGCGGTCAACTGCCAGGCCGGCTACGAGTGGTGGGTCATGGAGCAGGCCAGGATCCGCAACCCCGCGATCAAGCTGTACGCACTGTCCTGGGGCGCACCGGGCTGGATCGGCAACGGAAGGTTCTGGTCCCAGGACATGATCGACTACCTGATGGACTGGCTGGGCTGCGCCCGGCAGCACCACCTGGCCGTCGACTACCTCGGGGGCTGGAACGAGCGCGAGTTCGACGCGGCCTGGTACAAGAACCTCCGGACCGCGCTCGACGCCAAGGGGTACGCCTCGACCAGGATCGTCGGCGCCGACGACAACTGGGACATCGCCACCGCGATGCGCAAGGACAGCGCCCTCGCGGACGCCGTGGACATCGTCGGCGTCCACTACCCCTGCAAGTACCGCTCCGCGATGACCAGTTGCGCCACCACGCCGGACGCCCTGGCCACCGGCAAGCAGCTGTGGGCCGCCGAGAACGGCTCCGACGACGCCAACGCCGGGGCGCCGGCCCTCGCCCGTGGCATCAACCGCGGCTACCTGGACGCGAAGATGACCGGCTTCCTCAACTGGCCGCTGGTCGCCTCGATCTACCAGAACCTCTCCTTCAACACCATGGGCCTGGTCGTCGCCGACCAGCCCTGGTCCGGCGCGTACGCCGTCGGGCGCAGCACCTGGGCCACCGCCCAGACCACCCAGTTCACCGAGCCCGGCTGGCGGTACCTCGACACGGCCTCCGGCTACCTCGGCGGCAACCGCGCCAACGGCAGCTATGTCGGCTACCGCGCGCCGGACGGGTCGGCCTGGTCCACCGTCCTGGAGACGATGGACGCGACCGCCCCGCAGACGGTGACCCTCAAGGTGGCCGGCGGGCTGCCTGGCGGCACCCTGCGGGTGTGGTCCACCGACCTGTCGGGCCCGGCCTCGCCCGGCCGGATGGTCCGCGGCGCCGACCTCTCCGCCTCCTCCGGCACGTACACCCTCACCCTGCAACCCGGCCGCCTCTACACGGTGACCACCACCACCGGCCAGGGCGCGAGCACTGCGACCGGCCCGGCCCGCTCGCTGCTCGGGCTGCCCTACGCGGACGCCCTGGCCGGTACCGGGCCCGGCCAGGAGGTCCGGTACTTCTCGACCATGAACGGCGCGTTCGAGACGGCGCCGTGCGCGGGCGGGCGGTCCGGGAGGTGTCTGCGCCAGCAGGCCCCGCTCTCCCCGATCCGCTGGACGGACGAGGCGAGCAACCACCCCTACACCCTGATGGGCGGGCTCGACTGGTCCGACTACACGGTGAGCGCGGACGCCCTGCTGGAGCAGCCCGGCGGTGTGGAACTGCTCGGCCGGGCCGGCACCCAGCGGCGCAACAACAAGGGGCTGAACGCCTATCACCTGCGGCTGTCCGACACGGGAGCGTGGGCGCTCACCAAGTCGGACGGCAACTGGGCCTTCACCACACTGGCGGGCGGCACCGTCGCCGCACCCGGGACCGGCACCTGGCACCGGCTGGCGCTCACCTTCGCGGGGCGGACCATCACCGCGCGGATCGACGGCGCGGTGGTCGGCACCGCCCAGGACGGGGACTGGGGGGCGGGCCAGATCGGCCTGGGGACCGGTGGCTACCAGGGGGCGCAGTTCGCGAACCTGGAGATCTCCCCGGGAGCCCGGCCCGCGCTGGACGGGACGTACACCCTGGTCAACGTGGACAGCGGCAAGGTCCTCGACGCCTCGGGCCGGGGGACGGCCGACGGGACCGCGGTCGTGCAGTGGGACGCCAACGGGGGCGGCAACCAGCAGTGGCGCCTGACGGCCGCCCCGGGCGGCTACTACACCGTCACCGGGGTGGCCAGCGGGAAGGTGCTGGCGGTCACCGGGGGCTCGGTGGTGCCCGGCGCGGCGCTCAACCTGTGGACCGGGGACGGCGGCACCGGGCAGCAGTGGCTGGTCGCACCCTCGGACGGGGGCGGGTACGTCCTGGAGAGCCGCTCGGACGGCCAACTCGCGGACACCGGCGGGTCGAAGACCGCCGGGGCCAAGGTGTTCCAGCAGCCGGCCAACGGCAAGGCGCAGCAGCGCTGGAAGCTGGTCCCGGTCGGCGGGGGCGCCTGACGGCCGGGGCTGTCAGGCGGGACGGACGACCCCGACGGCGGAGTTGCCGGCGGGGTCGTCCGCATGCCCTCGGGTATATGGTATACCAATTCTTCTGGTCGATGGCCGCCCGATGCCTCTCCGTCACCTCCAGGACCCCTGTGGGAGGTGGGATGTCGTCCGCCGCCCGCCGTCCCACCGCGCGGCGGAGGTGAACGCTCCCGGCACGCAGACGACAGGAGAGACCTCGTGCGCAAGCTCCCGCACCGCACCGTGACCCTCGCCGCGGCAACCGCCCTGACCCTCGGCGTGGGGATCGCTCCCGCCGCGGGGATCGCTCCCGCAGCGGCGCGCCAACCCGCCGACGGGATCCCGGTGGTGACCGCCAAGGTCGAGACACCCGCGCTGTTCGACGACGAGGCGGGTGGCGGCTCGAACGCGGACGACCCCGCGATCTGGCGCAATGCCGCGGACCCGGACCGCAGTCTGGTCATCGCCACCGCCAAGCAGGGCGGCCTGCGGGTCTACGACCTCGACGGCCGCCAGGCGCAGTCGCTGGCCGCGCCCGCCGCCCCGCGCCCCGGCGACAAGCCGGGCCGTTTCAACAACGTCGACCTGGTGAGCGGCCTCCGCTTCCCCGACGGCCGGCGCCACGACGTGGCGGTGGTCTCCGACCGGGGCCGCGACCGGATCCGGATCTACCGCATCGACGGCGCCGATCCGACCGCTCCGCTGACCGACGTCACCGACGAGGCGCGGGCCCCGTTCGTCTTCTCCGCCGACCAGGACGAGGTGAACGACCAGCGCACCGCCTACGGACTGGCCACCTGGACCGACGAGGACAGCGGCCGCTCCTACGCCGTCACCAGCCGCCGGCACGGCACCGAGCTGGCCCTGGCCGAGCTCACCGCCACCTCCGCCGGGCGGATCGGCTACCGGGTGGTGCGGACGGTGGCACTGCCCTCGTCCTTCCCGCTGCCCGACGGCACCCGCTGGACCCCGTGCGCCGAACCGGGTGAACTCCCGCAGGTCGAGGGCATGGTGGTGGACCCGGACAGCGGGGAGCTGTACGTCGGGCAGGAGGACGTCGGCATCTGGAAGCTCGACGCGGACCTGAAGGTCGACGTGACGGACGACGACGAGCTCGAACTCGTCGAGAAGGTCCGCTCCTTCGGACGGCCCGCCGTCTACGACCCGGCGACCGAGGAGTGCGTCGAGGGCGCGGACCCCGGCTACGGCGGCAAGCACATCAGCGCGGACGTCGAGGGCCTGACCATCTGGCGGGACCCGGAGGACCCGAAGGACGACGGCTACCTGCTCGTCTCCAGCCAGGGTGACAACACCTTCGCGGTGTTCGACCGTGACGACGACAACGAGTTCGTGCGCACCTTCCGCATCGGCGCCGGCTCCGCGGCGGGCTCGCCGGACGGCTCGGAGGAGTGCGACGGCGCCGCCGTGACCGGCGCCCCGCTCGGCCGCCGCTTCCCCCACGGCCTGCTCGTGGTCCAGGACGGCCGCGACACCCCGGCCGTGACGGATCCGCACGGCGAGGAGCGGACCAGCACCGACTTCAAGTTCGTCGACTGGAAGAGGGTCGAGGAGGCCGCGGACCTCTGAGCCGCACGCCACCGGGCCGGGCCCGCACGCGTGTCGGTCCCGAGGCCGGTCCGGCACCCCGCCGGACCGGCCGCCGGACCGTCGGCGACGGACGGGCGGGCCGGCGGCGCGTTCGCCCCCGCGGCGCTGCCGGACGACGACGGCGCTGTCATGTGTGCTGCGAGCCGGAGCAGTTGCGGCAGGCCGGGATCAGCCGCCGTTCAGCTCCTTGCCGACCTTGCCGTCGATGCTGCGCAGGGCCTGGTCGACGGGCGTCCGTCCGTCGACGCCGGCGACGACGTCGGCCTTCTGGGCGTCCCAGCGGGCCTGGAAGGCGTGCCGGTCCTGGAGCAGGAGGTCCGGGGTGCTGCGGTCGAACTGGGTCGTGATCGCGGCCCAGCTGGGATCGGTGTTGTAGGTGGAGTCGACCACGACCTTGGTCTCGCGCGGGACCTTGGCGGTGTCGTACGGGAAGATCCCGTGGAACTCCATGAACTGGGCGCTGGTCGACGGTGAGCCGAGCCAGCGCATGAACGTTCCGGCGGCTTCCGGGTCCGGCAGGCCGGCGCGGGCGACCAGACTGTGGCCGCCGACGGCGGAGCAGCCGCTCTTCGGGCCGACGGGCATCGGGGCGACGGCCCACTTGCCCTTGGTCTTCTCGTTCCCGGCGGCGATGTCGGAGATGACGCTCTGGTAGAAGGAGAACATCGCGACCTCGCCGTCGACGAAGCCGTTGAGGGCGCTGGTGCCGGTGGCGGAAGTCCGGTCGGTGTAGAAGGACTTCATGTAGGTCATGGCGGTGCGCCCGGCCTCGGTGTTCTGGGTGGAGGCCTTGAAGTCGGGCGAGGTGAGGGTGCCGCCGGCCTGGCAGAGGAAGCTCTCCCAGGTCGGGTTGATGGCGTTGAGGTGGTCGTCCATGCCCTTGAACTGCCAGCCCATCACCTTCTTCCCCGCCGCGGCCGAGCGGCCGGTGATGGCGGCGGCGGTCGACTTCAGCTCGTCCCAGGTCGTCGGCGGGGTGGGGAAGCCGTACTGCTGGAGGATGTCCTTGCGGTAGAGCAGCACGTTGACGTCGAAGTACAGCGGTGCTCCGTAGAGGCGGCCCTGGTACTCGTTGACCTTGACCATGGGCCGGAACCGGCCGAGGTCCTCGGCGGTGTAGCCGAGGGTGTCGAGCGGGGCCAGCCTGGCGGCGGTCAGGAGGTCGAGCTCAAGGCCGTTGTTGGCCAGCCAGACGTCGGGGCCCCGGCCGTCCAGGACGGCCTTCTTGATGGTCTCCCGCCCGGTCTGCCAGTCCAGCACGGTGAGCTGGACGTCGATGCTGCTCTGGGAGGCGTTGAAGTCCTCGATCAGGTGCTTCAGGTTGTTCGGCCGGCCGATCCAGAAGGGCATCGTCCAGAAGGTGATCGTGGTGCGCCCCGGCGCCCGGACCGGCGGACCAGCGGAGCAGGCGCCGGCGGTGAGCGCCGAGGCGGTGGCCAGCGCGGTGGCGATGAGTCGGTGGGAGAGGCGCGCCATGGGGAACTCCTTGAAGGGTGGAGTCAGGATGATGGCGCAGAGTATCTGATATACGAAACGGCGGACAGGGGTGCTGCGGGACGTTTCGCCCCCGCGGTCCGGGGCGTCGTCGCGGCGGCGGCCTCAGTCGGCGACGAGCTCGGCCCAGACCAGTTGGCCCGCGTTCGTCCGCAGCGCGCCCCAGGTGCTGCTGAGTGCCGCGACCAGGAGCAGGCCGCGCTCGCCGCAGCTCTCGACGGTGTCGCTCGACCCGGTCGTCCACCGATAGTATATGAAATACGATATGGCAACACGCTGGGAGAAAACGGTCAAAGCGCCAGCCTGGCCCGGCTTGACGCGAGGGGATTCGGCATTCCAGGGTGATGGAATATCGCATACCATCGACGAATGAATGGAAGCAGCTGGGCGGAGCGCATCCCCGCCGTGAAGAGCAAGGCCGACCTCGCCTACGAGAGCCTGCGCAGCGCCATCGCCCGGGGGGACCTCAAGGCCGGCGAGCGGATCAACATGGACGAACTCGCCCGCCGCTTCGGAGTCAGCAAGATCCCGATCCGCGAGGCGGTGAAGCGGCTGGAGTCGGACGGGCTGCTGGTCTCCCGCGTGCACGCGGGCGTCACCGTGGCGGGCGTCGACGCCACGGAGATGCGTGGTGTCTTCCTCGCGCGCGGGGCGATCGAGGCGCTGATCGCCGAACTCGCCGTGCAGAACGTCGACGAGCGGCGGCTCGCCGAGTTGCAGGAGGTCCAGGGCCGGATGCGCGAGGCCCTGGTGCGCGGCGCCACCGCCGAGATGGCCGAGCTGAACTCCCGCTTCCACCGGCTCCTGGCGGAGGCGGCCGGCTACCGGATCCTGTGCGACCTGACCGAGCAGCTGCTGCTCACCATCCGCCGCTACCGCATCGCGGCGCCGCTCGGCGAGCGGAACTGGCGCTCGGTGGTCGACGAGCACGACGCCATCATGGCGGCGCTGCACCGGCGTGATCCCCGTGCGGCGGCCGACGCCGCGCGCGCCCACATCGGCTCCCAGGCGGCGCACGAGGTGGACGAGGTGGACGAGGTGCACGAGGTGGACGAGGTGCACGAGGTGGACAAGGAGGACAAGGAGGACGAGGGGCGGTGATCCCGGCCCGTCCGCGGGCTGGACGCGCCGCGGCGGCGGCATACGAGGGGATCGCGTGCCGCCGCCACGGCCGGGTGTCCGGCCGGCTCAGTGGGGGTCGAGCGGCGGGAGCCCCATCCGCTCGCGGTGGGCGTCGCGCAGCAGGCTGGCCGGGCTGACCACGGACGCGCCCGCGTCCAGTACCAGCTCGGAGCCGGTGATCAGGCCCGCGGCCGGGGATGCGGCGAACGAGACGGCCTCGGCGACGGCCTCGGCGTCGACGACGGTGCGCATCGGGTTGCTCTCCCGCAGCCGCACCAGGTCCTCCTCGCCGGGTGCGAGGCGGGACTCGGTCGCCGGGGTGCGCACCCAGCCGGGGGAGAGGGTGACGAAGCTGATGCCGTACCGGCCGTAGTCCACCGCGAGCTGGCGGTTCAGCGCGGCGATCGCGCCCTTCGCCGCGGCGTAGGCCGGGAGGCCCGGCGCGGCGGTGCGGTGCAGGACGGAGCCGACGGTGACCACCGCGCCCGAGCCGGCCGCCATCATCGTGGGCAGCACCTCGCGGACGCACCGGAACACCGAGCCGAGGTTGGCCGACAGCACGCGCTGCCACTCCTCGTCGGTGGTCAGGTGCAGCGGGCCGCCCTCGGTGATCCCGGCGCAGGTGACCAGCACGTCGAGGCCGCCGAGGTCCTCGACGGCGCGCCCGACCGCGGTGCGGACCTGCTCGGTGTCGGTCACGTCGGCCCGGTGGAACGCGACGCCGGGGAGCCGGGGGTCGGTGAGGTCGAGGCCGGCCACGCGCAGGCCGTCGGCCACCATACGGGCGGCGACGGCGCGGCCGATGCCGCCGGCCGCGCCGGTGATCAGGGCGGTACGGGTCACGAGGGGCGCCTTTCGTCGGGTGCGGCAGTGCTCCGGGCAGGGTCCGGAACTCGCAGGGAAAGTATACGATATTCTAAATCCATCATCTGAGCCCTCGGAGGCACCCGTGCACCCAGACGACCTTCTCGCCGCGCTGCGGGGCCGCAGGATCCTGGCCATCGTCAGGGGGAACGACCCCGACGCCGCCCTGGATGCGGTCCTCGCCCTGTTCGCGTCCGGCATCGACCTGGTGGAGGTCTCGCTCACCACCGCCGGCGCGCTCGGCGTCCTGGAGCGCGCCCGCACCGCCCTCGGCCCCTACGCGGTGCTCGGCGCCGGCACCCTGGTCACCGCCGCCGACGCCCGGGCGGCGGCCCGGGCCGGAGCCGCCTTCGCGGTGACCCCGGGGCTCACCGAGGCCGTCGGCGAGGCACAGTCCCTCGGCATGCCGGTGCTGGCCGGCGCGGTCACCCCGACGGAGATCGCGTCCGCCTGGTCCGAGGGGGCGACCGCGGTGAAGCTCTTCCCCGGCAGCCTCGGCGGCCCTGGCTACCTGCGGGCCCTGCGCGACCCCTTCCCCGACATCCCCTTCGTGCCCGTCGGCGGGGTGGACGCCGGGATCGCCCGCGACTTCCTGGCCGCCGGCGCCCTCGCGGTCGGCGTCGGCGGCCCGCTGGTCGGCACCGCCGCCTCCACCGGCGGCGACACCGCCGGGCTGCCCGCACGCGCCGCCGCCTTCCGCTCGCTCGCCGAGGAGTTCCCGTGCCCGACGTCCTGACCCTCGGCGAGGCCATGGCGGCCCTGCGCGCCGACCGCCCCCTGCGGCTCGGCGGGACGCTCTCCCTGTCCGTGGCCGGCGCCGAGGCCAACGTCGCCATCGGCCTCGCCCGGCTGGGGCACTCGGTGCGCTGGGTCGGCGTCAACGGCGATGACGAGTTCGGCGGCCTGGTCCTGCGCACCCTGCGGGCCGAGGGCGTGGACGTCTCCTGCGCCGCCGTCGACGCCACCGCGCCGACCGGCCTGGTGGTGTTCGAGCCGCGGGTCGCCGACCTGACCCGGGTCTCCTACTACCGCGCCGGCTCGGCCGGCTCCCGGCTCACGCCCGCCACCCTGGCCGGCGCACTCGCCGAGGGCGCCCGGATCGTGCACCTCACGGGGGTCACCGCGGCCCTCGGCCCGGGCCCCAGGGCCGCCGTCGAGGCCGCCGCCCGCGCCACGGGCAGTGCCGTCTGCCTGGACGTCAACTACCGGGCCAAGCTCTGGTCGCCCGAGGAGGCCGCGGCCGCCCTGCGTCCGCTGGTCCCGCTGCTGGACGTTCTGGTGGCCTCCGACGACGAGCTCGCCCTGGTCGCGCCGCGCGGCGTCCGGCACGAGGCGGAGTGCGTCGAGGCGCTGCTCGCCCAGGGGGTGGGTGAGGTGGTGGTCAAGCGCGGCGCCGCCGGCGCCGAGGTCTTCACCGAGGACGGATCGGTCGCCCGGCCCGCCGTTCGGGTCCCGGTCCGGGACACCGTCGGTGCCGGAGACGCCTTCGTCGCGGGCTACCTCTCCGGGCTGCTCGACGCCCTGCCGGTCGGGGAACGGCTCGACCGGGCCGTGACCACCGGGGCGTTCGCGGTCGCCGCGGCGGGAGACTGGGAGGGCCTGCCCTTCCGCGAGGAGCTGACCCTGCTGGACGCCGCGCCCGGGACCGCGCTGCGGTGACGGCGACCGCGCGAGAGGAGGCCGCGGCCATGGACTCCGGGGGCTGGGAGGCCCGCTCCCCCGACCGGTTCCGGCTGGGGGAGGGGGCCCGCTGGCACGAGGGCCGGCTCTACTTCGTCGACCTGCTGCAGGGCGGGCTGTACAGCACCCGCCCCGGCTGCGGCCCGGTGGACCTGCGCCGCGAGGCCGGGCTGGACGTGCCGCTCGGCGCGGTCGCCCCGGTGCACGGGCGGCCGGGGGCGTGGATCGCCGCTGCCGGACCGGGCATCGCCCTGCTGCGCCCCGGCGCGCAGCCGCACTGGATCGCCCGGCCGGAGGACGGCGCGCCCCGGCCGATGCGGATGAACGACGCCGTGTGCGACCCGGCCGGACGCTTCTGGGCCACCAGCATGGCGGCCGACGCCGAGCCCGGCGCCGGCTCGCTGTACCGCGTGGACCGGGACGGCTCGGTGCACAGGGTGCTGACGGGCCTGACCGTCCCCAACGGGCCGGTCTTCGACCCGGCGGGGACCGCGCTCTTCCTGGCGGACAGCGCGCGCGGGCTGATCGTCTCGCACGGCGTCGACCCGGAGAGCGGGCGGCTCGGACCGGCCCGCCCCTTCGTCCGGCTCGGGCAGGGGGAGGGGAAGCCGGACGGCATGACCGTCGACGACCGGGGGTGCCTCTGGGTGGCGTTGTGGGGTGCCGGACGCGTGCACTGCTACGACCCGCTCGGGCGGCTGCGCGCCGAGGTCGCCGCCCCCACTCCGAACGTCAGCAGTGTGGCCTTCGGCGGTGGCCTGATGCACCTGACCACGGCCTGGCACCGGCTGGCCGAGCCGGACCCGTGGGCGGGCGCCGTCCTCGACCGGCCGACCGAGGTCACGGCTCCGCCGGCCGCGCCGTTCCGGCCCTCGTTCCCGTGAACGGGGGGCGGGCCCGCCGGAGCGGCGAACAGGTGGCGAACTCTGGCGGTATTTTCGTATATCGCATACCTTGATGTCACAAGCTCCGCTCCCGTCAGACCCGGAGTCCCCATGAGCACCACCCGATCCACCCGAACCGGCGCACGAACCGGAAGCGGCACCGCCCTGGTGGCGGCCGCCGGCGGCTCCGTCACCCCCGTCGTCCTCCACGTCGCCGCCCCCTGCGCCATCACCGCGCTCGCCGTCCTCGGCGGTCGGGAGACCGCCCGCGGCGAGATCGCCGGCGGCATCTGACCAGCATCTGACCCTCCCCCCACGACTTCCTCCCCGCCCGGGGGAGGACCCCGCACTCCTCAGGAGCAACCCCCGTGAGCACCCAGCCACTTCGCATCACCAAGGTCGAGGCGCTGGCCCTGTCGGCCAGCTTCGACGACCTGTACGACTCGCCCGAGGACGTGCCGGACTGGCTGCGGTACCCGGCCTCCAGCCATCTCGTCCTGCCCCGCCGGGGCCAGTACGCCACCCTCGTCAAGATCCACACCGAGGACGGCTCGATCGGCATCGGCGAGGCCTACGGGCTGCCCAGCCCGCAGGTCACCGCCACCGTCGTCGCCACCGTCCTGGCCCCGCTGCTGATCGGCCAGGACGCCCTCGCCACCGCCGCGATCTGGGAGCGCCTCTTCAAGGGCCAGGCCGCCGGCGGCCACAACCGCGGCTTCTACCTGGAGGCGATGGCGGGCGTCGACCTCGCCCTGTGGGACCTGCGCGGCAAGCTCGCCGGTGTCCCCGTCCACCGCCTCCTCGGCGGCCCGATCCGCGAGACCGTCGACTGTTACGCCAGCCCGGTCGCCCTGCACGCCGACCCGGAGGACTCCGCCGAGCAGGCCCTCGGCTTCGTCGACGCCGGCTTCAAGGCCCTCAAGGTCAAGATCGGCCGGGGCGAGCGCACCGACCGCGCCCACCTCACCGCCGTCCGCGCGGCGGTCGGCGACGACATCGAGATCCTCACCGACGTCAACTGCGCCTACGACCTCGACCAGGCCACCCGGGTCGGCGCCGTCCTCGCGGACCTCGGGATCTCCTGGTACGAGGAGCCGCTCCAGGTCGACGACCTCGCCAACCTCGCCGAACTGCGCCGCCGCACGGGCCTGACCGTCGTCAACGGCGAGACCCACTTCACCCGCTTCGACCTCCGGGACTCCCTGCTCCACCGGGCCATCGACGTCTTCATGCCCAACGTCGCCCGCTGCGGCGGCATCACCGAGGCCATGCGCCTGTCCGCGCTCGCCTCCGCCTTCCACGTCGACATCGCCCCGCACGGCGTCGGCTCCGGCGTCAGCCTCTGCGCCGCACTCCAGCTCTGCGCCGCCACGCCCAACCTGCGCACCTACGAGTACAACCGCCTCCCCAACCCGATCCGCGAGAACATCCTGCTCAACCCGCCGAAGTTCGCCGACGGCGCCCTGGTGGTCCCCACCGGCCCCGGCCTCGGCTTCGAACTCGACGACGACGCGGTCGACCGTTACACCGTCGCCCGCTTCTGATCCCGCACCCCCTCACCGGCGCCGTACGGTCCGCGCCGGCCCACGAGCGCGGCGGCGGGCCGTCCCGGACCTGCCCCGGCCCGCCGTCGCCCCTGTCCCCGCCGCCCGCCCCACCGGGCGGCGGGGGCCCTCGCTTCCCGCCCCCACCCCCGGTTCCCCGGGGCGCGGAACGGTACCGTCAGCCGTCCCGCGACCCGGGCCTCCCGTGCAGCGCCCGCCCCGATCGCGCCCGACAGGTCGCGTCCGGGCGGGCGTTCCCGCGTTGCGCGGCCCGGTGGCCATCGGCGCCGGTCCTGCCGGCTTCGATCCGCCCGCCCGGCGGACGCCCGACGGGCGGGCGGAACCGGTCCCCCTGCCGACGGAGCCCTTCGTCGGCGGATCCCTTGCGGGCACGAGTCCGTGAGGTGTGGGAGGAGCCCGCTTCCATGCCGGTGCGGTGCGAGACCTCGGCCGACCCCCGCTCGTTCCCGTACCTGGTGCCGGGCGTCCAGGCCGCATCCGGCACTGCCGGCGGCACGAACCCGTTCGGACCGTCACCGCGCGGCTCCGCCGAGCAGTCCGTCCGAGCAGCCCGTCGCACCGGACGGCAGTGACCCCGGGCTCCTCCGC
>NZ_JBHJUK010000167.1:0-17293 GCF_042266225.1 Kitasatospora sp. NPDC056181 | reverse complement strand
TCGACGATGATCGGCGCCCCCGCCGCCCCGGCGCACGCCGGCCCGGCCCGACCCGGCGAACGCCGCCCGCGCCGCCCGGCGCACGGCGGCCCGGCCGGGGGGGGGGCGGGGCGGGCAACCGGCCCGCCGCGCCGCCGCTCCGGGCTCAGCCGTCCAGGACGGCCGACAGGTCGAGCCGCGCCAGGCGCTCCGGGTCGGTGAGGAAGTCCAGCGCGATGATCCGGCCGCCGTGGATGGTGAACGCCATGAGCGAGAGCGGCCGGCCGTCGGCGAGGGCGAGCATGCCGGGCGCGCCGTTGACGAGCACCGGGCGGCCGTCCTGGGCGAAGCGGGCGAAGGTGACCGCCTGGGAGGCGACGTCGGCCGCGCCGCGGCGGACCAGGCCGGGGCGCAGCGTCCCGCCGTCGGAGCGGGCCACCACGTCGGGGTCCAGGACGGCGAGCAGCGCGTCGAAGTCCCCGGCGCGCGCGGCGGCGAGGAAGGCGTCCACCACCTCGCGGCGCCGGGACCGGTCGGTGTCGGGGGCGGGCGCGGCTCCCTGGACGCGGCGGCGGGCGCGGCTGGCGAGCTGCCGGGTGGAGGCGGAGGTACGGCCGAGGACCGGCGCGATCTCGTCGAACGGCACGGAGAACAGGTCGTGCAGGACGAAGGCGAGCCGCTCGGCCGGGGCGAGGGTGTCCAGGACGACCATCAGCGCGATGCCGACCGAGTCGGCCATCAGGATCTCCTGCTCGGGGTCCACGACCCCGAAGGCGCCGACGACCGGGTCGGGCAGCCGGAACTCCCGCCCGTCCTGGCCCTGGAGCGGGTCCTCGCGCCGGGCCGTGCGCGAGCGCAGCAGGTCCAGGCAGATCCGGCCGGTCACGGTGGTCAGCCAGGCGCCCAGGTTCTCCACCTCGGTGGTGTCGGTCCGGCTGAGCCGCAGCCAGGCCTCCTGCACGGCGTCCTCGGCCTCACTCAGCGAGCCCAGCATCCGGTAGGCGACCGCCCGCAGTTGGGGCCGGTGCTCCTCGAACTCCCGCGCCTGAAAATCGTCCCCGCTCACCCGTCACATCCCCGCGCTCTGATCCGTCGGTGCCTTGGAAGGACGATAACCGGCCGGGCCCGCGCGGCACCCGGCCCGATGCGGGGTGCCCTCCCACCGCCTCCGGACCTGCGGGGAAAGGGTCCTGAGCGCCCGTCACCCGGGTGACGGGCGCGGATTCACCTAGGCCGGCACGCCGCTCACGAGGTTGATGTCGACCTGCCTGCCCATCGTCGCGATGCGCCAGGCCGCGATCTCCTGGTAGGCCGCCGAGGAGTACCAGCCGCGGGCCGCCTCCCCGGTCGGGAACTCCAGGACGGCCGTCCTGGTGAAGCCCCCGGCACCCTCCAGCCGCTGCGGCGCGTCGAAGGCCAGGAGGCAGCCGCCGTAGGGCTCCATGGTCGCGCCGACGTTGGCCAGGTAGTGGCCCAGGTCGCCGTCGGGGGTGCTGTCGCTCCTGGTGATGACCACGTAGTGCATGTCGTGCTCCCTCTCCCCTGAATCGCCATGGCGGTAGCCCGGGACCCGAGCCAACCCTTCAATGACGAA
Source organism: Kitasatospora sp. NPDC056181 (assembly GCF_042266225.1). Classification (NCBI taxonomy): domain Bacteria; kingdom Bacillati; phylum Actinomycetota; class Actinomycetes; order Kitasatosporales; family Streptomycetaceae; genus Kitasatospora; species Kitasatospora sp. NPDC056181. The sequence continues at coordinate 15,720 of NZ_JBHJUK010000167.1, read as the reverse complement.
TGTTTTGACGTCGAAGTGATCGCCGTGATGAACGGTAGGCCCCGCCAACATCGATGTCAAACAGTTCAACGTCGAAGCTTCTGCTAGCCTGACGGCGTGAACGATGCGGTGGACGAGGTCATCGAGCGGTGGCAGGCCATCCGGCCCGACCTGGACACTTCGCCGATCGGCGTGGTGGTCCGGATCTTCCGTGCGTCCCGGCTCCTGGAGCAGGGGATCAAGGACTACTTCGAGGCCAACGGCCTGGAGTCCTGGGAGTACGACGTCCTCGCGACCCTGCTGCGGGCCGGTGACAGCAGCACCCTCCGGATGGGCGACCTGGCCGGGGCCGCGATGATCAGCCCGGGCGCCCTGACCAACCGGATCGACCGGCTCGCCGCCAAGGGGCTCGTCACCCGCGCCACCGACCCCGACAACCGCCGCCTGGTCCGCACGAGCCTCACCGACGAGGGCCGCCGCCTGGCCGACGGCCTCATCGAGGGACACCTCGCCAACGAGCTGAGCCTCATCGAGGCCCTGACCCCGGAGGAGCGGGAGCTCCTCACCGGCGTGCTGCGCAAGCTCCTGCTCTCCCTCGGCGACCACGGCTGAGCCGCGGGCCGCGAACCGCGAACTGCTCGCTGCCAACCGCGCCGTGGCCGTAAGGCGATAATCACCCTACGGACACCATCGGCGACGGAACGCACGGAACGGCCCTCAGCCCATGACCCCCTCCCGGGCCAGCACCCGCACCACCGCGTGGACCGCCTTCGGCGGCGACCTTCACCTGGACCTCACCGGACGCCGGGCCGCCGGCGCCGGGGTCCGGGCGGCGCTGGAGGACGCACTGCGGGAGGCGGTGCAGGACGGCCGGCTGGCGCCCGGGACGAGGCTGCCGTCCTCCCGCGCACTCGGCGAGGACCTCGGGATCGCCCGCAACACCGTGGTCGAGGCGTACGGGCAGCTCACCGCCGAGGGGTGGCTCACCTCGCGGCAGGGCTCCGGCACCACGGTGGCCGAGCGGACGACGCCGCGCCCGGCCCGGCGGGCGGCCGGGCAGCCGCGCGGCCGCCGCACCGGCCGGTACGACCTGATGCCGGGGCGGCCGGACGTCTCGCTCTTCCCGCGCAGCGCCTGGCTCTCCGCCGCCCGGCGTGCGCTCGCCACCGCGCCGCACGAGGCGTTCGACTACGGCGACCCGCTGGGGCGGATCGAGCTGCGACAGGCACTCACCGACTACCTGGCCCGGGTGCGCGGGGTCCGCACCGACCCCGACCACCTGCTGGTCTGCGCCGGGTTCTCGCAAGGGCTCGGCCTGCTCTGCGGCGCCCTGCGCGGAGCCCGTGCCCGCTCGCTGGCCGTCGAGGGCTACGGACTGCCGCCGCAGCGCGAGATCGTCCGGGCCGCCGGACTCACCCCCGCCCCGCTGCCGCTGGACGGGTCCGGCGCCCGCACCGACCTGCTGCACGGGCGGCGGGACGCGGCCGTGCTGCTCACACCCGCCCACCAGTACCCGACCGGGGTGGCGCTGGCCGCCGAACGCCGGGCCGCCGCCGTCACCTGGGCGCGCGGGCACGACGCGTACGTGATCGAGGACGACTACGACGGCGAGTTCCGCTACGACCGGCAGCCGCTGGGCGCGATGCAGGCGCTCGACCCCGAGCGGGTGGTGTACGCGGGCACCGCCGCCAAGAGCCTCGCCCCCGGTCTGCGACTGGCCTGGCTGGCGCTGCCGGACGCACTGGTCGAGCCGGTGGCCCGCCTGAAGCAGCTGGCCGACACCATGTCGCCGGTGCTCGACCAGCTCACGCTCGCCGAGCTGATCACCTCCGGCACCTACGACCGGCACGTGCGCCGCTCCCGGCTGCACTACCGCCGCCGCCGCGACCGGCTCGTCGAGGCGCTCGCCGAACGGGCCCCGCACGTCCGGGTGACGGGCATCGCCGCGGGCCTGCACGCCGTGCTGCAACTACCGCCCGGCGCACCGCCGGAGGCTGAGCTGCTGGCCCGCGCGGAGGCGGCCGGACTCGTCCTCAGCGGCCTCACCTGGCACCTCGCGGAGCCCGGGCTCACCCCGGACGCCCCGCCCGCCCTCGTGGTCGGCTACGGGACCCCGCCCGACCGCACCTTCCCGGCCGCCCTGGACGCGCTCTGCGAGCTGCTGCGGGAGCGGTGACGGGCCGCGGGCGGCGTCCAGCGGGGCCCGAACAGGCCTGCCGGACGGGCTACTTGTTGCGGTTGCCCAGCTCGAAGAGCAGCATGATGAAGCCCGCGAAGCCGTGGGTGGCGACCATGTAGATCAGCACCCGGATGCCGACCCGGCGGTTGGCCCACTTGCCGGCGTCGATGGTCTTCGGGGCGTCGGCGGCGCGGGCCTCGCCGGAGGCGCCGGGAACGGCCGCGGGGATGGCGGCGGGGATGGTGGCGGGATCAGCCATGGGAGATCTCCTCCGGGAGTTCTGACGTGCGGTCAGTGGGGTGCGGCAGGGCCGCCGCCGAGACAGAGTTCGCCACCGGGGCTCTGCAGCAGGGTGTGGACGAAGAGCAGCTCCACCCCGTCCGCCGAGTCGGCGGCGATGCAGTGCGGGGTGAGCGAGTCGAAGTGCGCGGAGTCGCCCTCCGCGAGGAGGTGGACGCGGTCGCCGAGGGTCAGCCTCAGCCGGCCCTGGAGGACGTAGAGCCACTCCTCGCCCGGGTGGACCCGGACCACCGCGTCCTGCACTCCCGGGGGAACGTGCACGCGCAGTGCCTGCATCGCCCGTCCGGGTGCACCGGCCCGGCGGTAGCCCCAGCCGCCCGCGCGGCCGGGTTCGATCGCGCCGCCGCGCACCACCGGGTCCGGCTCCACCATGGCCTCGCCGAGGAGGCCGGAGACGGAGGTGCCGTAGGCGCGGGCGAGGCCCAGCAGGACGGGCAGCGAGGGCTGCCGGCGGCCGGTCTCCAGCCGGGACAGATAGGCTGGGGAGAGACCGACCCGGGCGGCGGCGACCTCCAGCGTGAGGCGGCTGCCGAGCCGGTGCTCGCGCAGCCTCGCGGCGAGGCCGGCGACCTCCTGGTCGTCGAGCTGGTCGCCGGTGGCGGAGGGGCCGGGTGGGCTGGTGGTCATGTGACCAGTGGACACCCCACGTGCCGCAGGGGCAAGAAATTTGCCTCAGAGGCAAACCGCTCGCAGGGGCTCACGGCCGGGGGATGTGCCGCAGGTTGCTCCGGGCCAGGTCGATCATGCGCCCGACCCCGCCCGAGAGCACCGTCCGCCCCGCCGCCAGGGCGAAACCCTTCAGCTGGGCCGCGGTGATGTGCGGCGGGATCGAGAGCGCGTTCGGGTCGGTGACCACGTCCACCAGCGCCGGGCCGGGCCGCTCCAGCGCCTCCGCCAGCACCTCCCGCACCCGCGCCGGATCGGTGACCCGCTTCGCCGGGACGCCCATGGCCCGGGCGATCCCGGCGTAGTCCACGTCGCCGTTGTCGATCTCCGACTCCGGGTAGCCGGAGACCAGCATCTCCAGCTTGATCATGCCGAGCGCACCGTTGTTGAACACCACCGTCTTCACCGGGAGCCGGTGCTTCGCGACCGTGAGCAGCTCGCCGAGCAGCATCGACAGCCCGCCGTCACCCGCCATCGCCACCACCTGCCGCCCGGGGCAGGCCAGTTGGGCACCGATCGCGTGCGGCAGGGCGTTGGCCATCGAGCCGTGCAGGAACGAGCCGATCACCCGGCGGCGGCCGTTCGGCTGGAGGTAGCGCGCGGCCCAGACGTTGTTCATGCCGGTGTCCACGGTGAACACCGCGTCGTCGGCGGCCACCTCGTCCAGCACCGAGGCCACGTACTCGGGGTGGATCGGCAGGTGCTTCTCGATGTCCCGGGTGTAGGCGCCGACCACGTCCTCCAGGGCCCGGCAGTGCTTGTTCAGCATCTCGTCCAGGAACGCCCGGTCGTGCGGGTCCTTGGGCTCCAGCAGCGGCAGGACGGCGCGCAGGGTGGCCGAGACGTCGCCGTGCACGGCGAGTTCGAGGGGGGTGCGGCGGCCGAGCCGGGTGGCGTCGTGGTCCACCTGGATCGTGCGGGCCTGCGGCAGGAAGGAGTCGTAGGGGAAGTCGGTGCCGAGCAACAGCACCAGGTCGGCCGCGAAGAGCGCCTCGTGGCAGGCGCCGTAGCCCAGCAGGCCGCTCATGCCGACGTCGTACGGGTTGTCGTACTGGATCCACTCCTTGCCGCGCAGGGAGTGCCCGACCGGCGCGTGCAGGGCCTGCGCGACCTCCAGCACCTCCGCATGTGCCCCGCGCACACCCGCACCGCAGAACAGGGCCACCGTGCGGGCCTCGTTGAGCGCCCGGGCGAGCGCCTGCACCTGGGACCAGGGCGGCGCGGCGACCGCCTGCTCGGTGAGGAAGTGGCTGGTGCCGGTCGGCCCGTCGGCGCCCAGCGCGGCGACGTCGCCCGGGAAGGCGAGCACGGAGACGCCCCTGGCGCCCAGCGCGTGCTGGATCGCCACCCGGACCAGGCGGGGCATCTGGGCCGGGGTGGAGACCGTCTCGCACCAGCTGCTGCAGTCGGTGAACACCCGCTCGGGGTGGGTCTCCTGGAAGAAGCCGGTGCCGATCTGCGCGGACGGGATGTGCGAGGCCAGTGCGAGCACCGGCAGGCCGCTGCGCTGGGCGTCGTACAGCCCCTGGATCAGGTGCGTGTTGCCGGGGCCGCAGGAGCCCGCGCAGACCGCCAGGCGGCCGCTGAGCTCGGCCTCGGCGGCCGCGGCGAAGGCCCCGGCCTCCTCGTTGCGGACGTGCACCCAGCTGATCCCGTCGGCCCGGCGGATCGCGTCCACGACCGGGTTGAGGCTGTCACCGACCACCCCGTACACCCGCTCCACCCCGGCCTGCCGGAGCACCTCGACCATCTGCTCGGCCACACTCACCACGGGGGGCACTCCTTCACCGGCCGCCGGTTGCCACAGGACACCAGCACCCTCCTGCGCGCGGGAGGGCGGCGCATGCGGGGACCGGCCGAAGGGGTGACGGCCGGCCGAAGGAGTGGTCGGCGGACGCGGCGCCCCCGGGGCCTGGGGGGCGCCTGGCCGCTACTCCGCCGCGAGGTGCTCCGTGCCCGGGCCCGTGCCCAGGGTGCCCGCGGCCACGCCGGCCTGGGGCTGACGGCGGGCGGGCTCGCGGCCCGGGGGCTGGCTGCACCGCTCCTGGACGGGCGGCACGGTGGTCGGAAGGGTGACCGGCCGGCCCGCCTTCACCTGGACCGCCTCGCCGTCGTGCCGCAGGTGGATCACATCGCCGCGGCGCAGCGTGTACGTCGTCCCGTCGTGGGTGATCCGGACGCCGAGCAGCTGGCCGCGCACCATCAGCGAGAAGCCGAGCTTCATCAGTCCGGACGGCAGCCGGGGCCGGAAGGAGAGCGTCTCGCCGTGGTCGCGGAGCCCGCCGAACCCGGCCACCAGGGCGATGCAGGCGCCGGCGAGCGAGGCCATGTGCAGGCCGTCGCTGGTGTTGCCGCCGAGGTCGTGCAGGTCCATCAGGGCCGCTTCGGCGGTGTAGTCGTACGCGAGGTCCAGCTGGCCCACCTCGGCGGCGATCACCGCCTGGGTGCAGGCCGAGAGCGAGGAGTCGCGGACGGTCAGCCGCTCGTAGTAGGCGAAGTTGCGGGCCTTCTGCTCGTCGGTGAACGCGTCCCCGCGGACCTGCATGGCGAGCACCAGGTCGGCCTGCTTGACCACCTGCTTCCGGTACAGGTCGAAGTACGGGTAGTGGAGCAGCAGCGGGTAGTTCTCCGGCGGGGTGCGCTCGAAGTCCCAGAGCTGGTGGTCGGTGAAGCCGTCGGCCTGCGGGTGGACGCCGAGGTTCTCGTCGTAGGGGACGAACATCGCGGTGGCGGCGTCCCGCCAGGCGGCGGTCTCCTCGGTGTCGACGCCGAGGGCGGTGGCCTCGCGCGGGTGCCGGCCGGCGGCCTCGGCGGCGGCGCGCAGGTTGCTCTGCGCCATCAGGTTGGTGAAGACGTTGTTGTCGGCGACGGCGCTGTACTCGTCCGGCCCGGTGACGCCCTCGATGCGGAACTTGCCGACGGCGTCGTGGTGGCCGAGCGAGCGCCACATCCGGGCGGTCTCGACCAGCAGCGCCAGCCCGTACTCGCGCTCGAACTCGACGTCGCCGGTGGCCCTGACGTAGCGGGCGACGGCGGCGGCGATGTCGGCGCCGATGTGGAACGCCGCGGTGCCGGCCGGCCAGTAGCCGGAGCACTCCTCGCCGCGGATCGTCCGCCACGGGAACACCGCTCCGGCGAGCCCGAGTTGGCCGGCCCGCTCGCGGGCGAGCGGGAGCGTGGTGTGGCGCCAGCGCAGTGCCTGGTTGACGGCGGAGGGCAGGCAGTAGGTGAGCACGGGAAGGACGTAGGTCTCGGTGTCCCAGAAGCTGTGCCCGTCGTACCCGGGACCGGTCAACCCCTTGGCGGGGATGGCCCGTTCCTCACTCCGGGCGCCCCCCTGGAGCACGTGGAAGACGGCGAACCGAACGGCCTGCTGGAGTTCGACGTCGCCCTCGATCTCGACGTCGCTGGTCTCCCAGAACTCCTTGAGGAACCCGGCCTGTTCGGCCACCAGGCCGTCCCAGCCGGTGTACCGGGCGGCGGTCAGCGCGGCCTCGACCTGGTCCCGGACGGCGGGCAGCGAGCGGGTCGCGGACCAGCCGTAGGACATGAACTTGACCAGCCGCAGCCGCACGCCGGGTTCGAGCACGGTGGTGACGCTGATCCGGCAGTGGTCGGCCTCGGCCTCGGCGACGGTGTCCAGCCGCTCCGGACCCTCGATGACGTGGTCCATCCCGGCGGCCACCCGGATGCCGCTGTACCGGGTGCGGTGCACCAGGACGGCCTTGCTGCCGCCGGCGTGGTGCACCTCGGCGAGGAGCGGGGCCTCCAGCACGGCGGCCGCCCGCGGGTCACCCTCGGGGCCGCCGGGCAGCTGCTCGTTGGCGACCAGCTCCGACTGGAGGACGATCCGCACCGGCCCGTCCACCGCCTCCACGGTGTACTCGACGGCGGCGATGGCCCGCTGGGTGAGCGAGACCAGCCGGGTCGAGCACACCCTGATCGTCCGCCCGGCCGGGGAGGTCCACTCCGCCTCGCGCCGCAGCAGCCCGTCACGGAAGTCCAACCAGCGCCGGTGGCTGATCAGTTCGCCGTAGCGCAGGTCGAAGGGCTCGTCGTCCACCAACAGGCGGATGATCTTGCCGTTGGTCACGTTGATGACGCTCTGGCTGGACTCCGGGTAGCCGTAGCCGCCCTCGCCGTACGGCAGCGGGCGCAGCTCGAAGACGCCGTTGAGGTAGGTGCCGGGCAGCCCGTGCGGCTCGCCCTCGTCGAGGTTGGCGCGCAGGCCGATGTGGCCGTTGGAGAGCGCGAAGACGGACTCGGCGCGGGCCATCGAGGTCAGGTCGAGGCCCTGTTCGGCGATCTGCCAGGGGTCGACGCTGAAGTTGTCCAGGCTGGTCATGCCGTTCCCTCCTCCAGCAGGTCGGCGAGGTCGTCGACGACCACGGTGGCGCCGTCGCGGCGCAGTTCGTCGGCCTGGCCGGTGCGGTTCACGCCCACCACGGCGCCGAAGCCTCCGGCCCGCCCGGAGGCGACCCCGGCGAGCGCGTCCTCGAAGACGGCGGCGTGCGCGGGTTCGACGCCCAGCGCCCGGGCGGCGGCCAGGTAGGTGTCGGGCGCGGGCTTGCCGGGCAGGCCCTCGCGCCGGGCGACCACGCCGTCCACGATCACGTCGAACAGTTCCTCGATGCCGGCGGCGCGCAGCACGTCCCGGCAGTTGGCGCTGGAGGAGACCACCGCGCTGGGCAGCCCGAGCTCCCGCAGCCGGTGCACGTACGCGACCGAGCCCTCGTACGGCTGGACGCCCTGCTCGCGGATCATCCTCAGCACGGTGTCGTTCTTGGCCCGGCTGATCCCGTGCACGGTGCGGGCGCCGGGCGGGTCGGCGTCGGTGCCCTCGGGCAGGTCGATGCCGCGGCTGCCCAGGAAGGCGCGGGTGCCGTCGAGTCGCGGGCGGCCGTCGACGTGGGCGTCGTAGTCGTCGACGGCGTCGAAGGGGACGAACTGCCCACCGGTGCGGGCCGATTCGGCGCGCAGGAAGGCGTCGAAGGTGTCCTTCCAGGCCGCGGCGTGCACCTTGGCGGTCTGGGTGAGCACCCCGTCGAGGTCGAAGAGGAAAGCGCGGATGTCGTCCGGTAGCCCCAGCATGGGTGCAGTCTCACCCGCGGACACGGGGAAGCCGCCCATTCCCGGCGGCGCGTCGCGGGATCGGGCGGCTTCCCGGGCCGGGCCGGACGGCTCCGGGGACGGTGGCGCGCTACGGCGTGCCGGGCGAGGCGATCAGTGCGAAGACGGCGCCCTGCGGGTCGGTGACGACCGCCATCCGGCCGGCCGGCATGTCGAACGGCGGCTGGATCACCGAGCCGCCGGCCTTGACCAGGGCGTCCACGGTGGAGTCGGTGTCGTCCACCGAGAAGTAGGTCATCCAGTGCGGGGGCGTGCCGGGCGCGAGGTAGTCGGCCACCTTCTGCATGCCGGCCACCGCCCGGTCGTCGACGCTGAGCGAGTAGTAGCCCTCCGCGCCCTCCATCGTCGCCGCGCGCAGGCCCAGCGCCCGCTGGTAGAACGTCCCGACCGCGTCGGGGTCGGTGGTGTTGAGCTCGCTCCAGACCAGCGAGCCCGGCTCGTTGACGACGCCGGCGCCGATGAAGTCGACCTTCTGCCAGACGCCGAACACCGCACCGGCCGGGTCGGCGGCGACCAGCATCCGGCCGACGGTGCCGACGTCCATCACCGGGTAGAGGATCGTGCCGCCGCTCTCGGCGATCGCCCGGCCGGTGGCGTCGGCGTCGTCCGAGGCCAGGTAGGTGGTCCAGCCGACCGGCGGGACGGGCTGGCCCTCGGGGGCCGCCTGCGCCATGATCCCGGCGACCGGCTTGCCGTTCAGCAGGCACATGGCGTAGCCGCCGAACTCGGGCGGGCCGATCTCGCCCTGCCAGCCGAAGAGGTCACGGTAGAAGTCGATCGCGGCCTGCTGGTCGCTCGCCATCAGGTCGACCCAGCACGGGGTGCCGGGCTTGTACGGAGCGTTCACTGCGGGCATTGCTGGGCCTCCAGGAGCGGTCGTCCACCGCCGGGGCGGGCCGGGCGCACGTCCGGTCCCGGCAGCGGCCCCGGCGGGGGCTGCGCGGGTACGGCGGAGGTACGGCCGGTCGGCGGTACACCGCCCACCATCGCCGCGCCCCCGTCTTCCCGCCACCGGACGGCGCCCGCCGGGCGACGGGCGGGTGACGGACGCCCGGCGGGCCGGGAGGGACCTTACGAGTCGTGCGGCGTCGGCTTCACGAAGTACGGCTGGACCTTGCCGCTCTGGGCGTAGTCCTTGAGCCGGACCAGCAGCTCGGCCCAGGTGCCGGCCACCATCGGCACGCCGTCCTCGGTGCCGGGCTGCCACCCGCCGTGGCGGAACAGCAGCCGGGTGCGCTCGGGCGCCTCGGGCTGCCCGGCGAGGTCCCAGCTGATCCAGGTGCCGGCCCAGTGCGGGGGGAAGGTGCCGACGTTCGTCCAGACCACCCGGTCCCGGTCGGCCCGCTCGCGGCGCAGCCGGAACGGCTCCGGGACGCCGGGGAAGTCGAAGAGCAGCACGTCCCCCTCGCGGGCCACCTCGGTGGTCCACCAGCCGGCCAGCCCGTCGTGGGTGTTGAGCGCGGCGAGGACGACGTCGCGGGGTGCGGCGATGTCGAGCTGCAGGGCGATCTCGGCCATGGGGTCCGCCTTTCGGGCCTGCGCCCCCCGATCGGTCCCCCTCCGGCCACCATGGCACAGGGCCCGGGATCGGCACATCCCGGGCCCCGGCGCGGCCGGGCCGGCCGCTACCCTGCGTTATCCACCGCTCCCGTAGGTGGTGCCGGCGCAGATGTCGTCGTCCGCCGAGCGGGTGTTCTCGGTGACGCTGGTGGGCAGCGGGACCGGCGCCGCCGGGGTGGACGGCGCGCCGGCGGCGGCCGAGCCGGCCGCGGAGGCCGCGCCGCCGCCGTTGGCGGCCGCGAAGTCCTTGCCGACGACCACGATGACGCCCGGCGAGGAGCCGGCCTCGACGGTCGCGCCGGGGAAGAGCTCGGCGACCTTGTCGGCGTTGGCCTTCTGGCCGGAGCCGTACTCGACGACCGTCTTCGCGTGCTTGGTGCTGGCCGCGGGGCCCGCCTTGGTGGCGTTGAACTTGGCCCCCTTGAGCAGCTCGGCCGCCTTGCCGTCCATCCCGGAGGTGGTGGTCCCGTTGTAGACGGCCACCTTGACGGCGGAGTTGCCGGCGTCGGGGGCGGGCGGCGCCGTGGTGGTCGCGGCCGGCGCGCTCGGCGCGGCGGACGCGGTGGCCTCGGCCGGCTGCTCGCCGGTGGCGTTCTGGCCGTCGAGGGTCCGGTCGGCCTTGATCGTGTCCCAGAGCTTCTTGGCGTCGGACTCGATGATGTCGAGGTCCTGGTCCTGGGTGCGGTAGCGCCAGGGCACCGTCACGAACTTGAGGTCGTGCATGTCGATGTTCTTCAGCGAGAGGCCGAAGGAGAGCAGCTTGTCGGCGGAGCTGAGACCGGGGTCGACGACCATCGACTTGGTGGCGGCGTCCGCGAGCGGCAGCAGGGTGGTGGGGTTGAGGCCCTGGCCCTTGATGTTGGAGGCGAGCGAGCCGAGGAAGGCCTGCTGGCGCTTCATCCGGCCGATGTCGGAGCCGTCGCCGATGCCGTGGCGCAGCCGGACGTAGTCGAGCGCCTTCTGGCCCTCCACCTTCTGCTTGCCCTGCGGCAGGACGACATTGCCCTTCCTGCCGAGCTTGGGGTTGATGTCACCCTCGGAGATCGGCTTCGGCAGGCAGATGTCCACCCCGTGGACCGCCGAGGTCATCGCGGAGAAGCCCTGGAAGTCCACCACGATGGTGTGGTCGACCCGGATGCCGGTGAGCTTCTCGACGGTGTTCTGGGTGCAGGCCGGGTTGCCGTCGTCGGTCCCGCCGGTGGAGAACGCCGCGTTGAAGAGGTCGCTGGACGTCCCCTTGGTCCACTTGCCGTTCGGCAGCTTGCAGGGCGGGATCGCCACCTTGGCGTTGCGCGGGATCGAGATGCCGACGGCGTGCTTGTGGTCGGCGTAGACGTGCAGCAGGATCGTGGTGTCCGAGCGGGCGCCGCCGTCCTCGCCGCCACCGAGGTCGGAGTTGTTCTTGCCCCGGCTGTCGGAGCCGATCAGCAGCACGTTGACCGGCTTGTTGCCGTCCGCGTCGGCCTGGGCCTCCGGCGGGCGGTCGGTGGCGATGGCGTCCGCGTCGAAGGACTTGATGTTGCCGTTCAGCTTGAGGTAGATCGCGCCGCCCGCACCGGCTATCAGCACGAGCACACCGGCCGCCGACCAGGCGACGATCTTCTTCACGTTCTTCTTGGGCTTGCGGCTGTTGCGGGCCGCCGCGCGCCCGCCGGCCGCCGACGCCTCGGGGGCCGCCTCGCCGCCCTTGCCCGGTGTGCCCTTGCCCTGGGCCGCGCGCCGGGCCTCGGCCCGCCCGCCGCTCCGTGGCTGCGGCACCCCGCCGCCGTCGTCGGTCGTGAGCGCACCGGGCGCGTCGTCACCACGAGCCGGGCCCTCGCCCCACTGACCTGACATCCGTGTACCTTTCACCGGCGGACGCGGCGCCCGTCCTCAGGGGCGCGCTACACACAGAGAGACGGCCTGAAGTGCCCCCGGGTTGCACATACGAAGGTCGTAATGACCGACGAACGCCCCCTGAGACCGCCCCCGCACCCCCTCCGGAGCCCCCGCGATCACAGGAGCCCCGTTCGGAGCATACAAGCCGGTCATATTTTCTCGGCCCGCCCGAGCGGCTCGGGCACCTGCCCGGAGGCCACCGGCCGACGCGTGCGCGGGCCCGGGAAACGCCCTTCTCACGCCGTCCGGCGGAAAGGGCCCGTGCAACGCCGGGCCCGCCTCCCGGGAAGGGGTGCGCGGCAGGTGAACGGCGGGTCGGGCGCAAGGGGTGGTGAGGGGTGGCGAAGCGTCAGGTCTGCTCGGACAGGCCGCCGGGCGGGTTGTTGCGCAGGCACGGCTCGCTGGCGTCCTCGACCACGCCCTGCTCCAGGAGCTCGTCCACCCACCGGCCGAGTGCCACCCGCACCAGCAACGGGTCCATCCCCCAGGCCCGGCCCAGGTCGATCGCGGTGGCGTCGAGGCGCCACCCGTGTTGTTGCAGGGCGATCCACATCGCCGCCGCGGAGGCCCCTCCGGTCCACCGCGCGCCGGTGGCGTCCCGGCGCAGTTCGAGCGTGCCCCCGGCCCCGACGGAGCCGGTCACGCCGGACACGGGTCGCACCCGCGTCCACATCTCCTCGTCCTCCCTCAACGCAAGCTCCTCTTGGCTGGCCGGTGCCCGGCAACCGGCCTTCGGAAGCGGTAGCTCCTCACGCACGGCCGACCGCTGTCGGTAACAGTGCCAGGCTAGGGCGAGCCCGCGGTCGCGAGAACCTGCCAAAGCCCCCTATGAGGGGTGGAGTTAGCCCCCCACGCCCCATAGGGGGTGCCGGACGCGCCGGCTCAGTCGGCGGTCGTGGCCGCCGGCACTCCACCCTCCGTCGGGGCGCCGTCCGCGGCGGCCCCGGCATGGTCGACCGCGTTGACGAACACCCGCATGGCGTGGGCGATCTCGTCCCCGTTCGGCGCCCCCTCCGGGTCGAGCAGCCACTGGAGGCCCAGGCCCGAGACCAGCGCCAGGTGGAACGACCCCACCAGCCGCATCGTCTTCTCGTCGCCCTCGCCGATCTCGTCCAGCCCGAGCGGCGCCGCCAGGGCGAGCCGGGCCCGCTCGTAGGCGCGGGCGAGCTGCTCCCGCAGCCCCGGCACCCGGTCGGCCTGGGCGAACGCCTCGATGCTGGCGAGCAGCATCGGCCGCTGCGAGACGAAGAACTCCGTGACGCTCCGCCAGGCCGTGTCGATCGAGGGATCGGTGGCCTCGTCGAGGATTCTGCGGAGCTCGGTACCCCACTCCTCGAACGATTCGATCACCGCCTCGCTGAGCAACGCCTCCTTCGAGCCGAAGTGGTACCCGATCGAGGCGAGGTTGGCCCCCGACGCGGCGACGATGTCGCGCGCGGTGGTCCGGGCGTAACCCCGCTCATGCAGGCATTTCTTGGCACCAGCCAACAGATCTTCACGATTTCCCACGATCCCCATCGTAGCTACGGAACGCCGTTTGCGACATACGTTCGTCAGAGACGCTCGTACATCTTAGACGGGCGTACTAGACAAGCATCTAGGACGTACGTATGCTTCAACCATGAACGCCGACACGCAACGTGCCGACCGGAAGGCGTGGATCGGCCTTGCCGTCCTCGTCCTTCCCGTCCTGCTCGTCTCCCTTGACATGCACGTCCTGTCCTACGCGCTGCCCATGATCAGCAGCTCGTTGGAACCGAGCAGCTCGGAGCTGCTGTGGATCATCGACATCTACCCGTTCATGCTGGCCGGGCTGCTGCTCACGATGGGCACGCTCGGTGACCGGATCGGCCGGCGGAAGCTGCTGATGTTCGGTGCGGTCGCCTTCGGCACCGCGTCCGCGCTCGGCGCCTACTCCAGCAGCGCGGAAATGCTCATCCTGACCCGGGCGCTGCTCGGCGTCGGTGGCGCGACGCTGATGCCCTCGACGCTCTCGCTGATCCGCAACATGTTCCACAACGCGGAGCAGCGCCGGACCGCCATCGCCGTCTGGACCGGGGCGTTCGCCGGCGGTGCCATGCTCGGACCGCTCATGGGCGGTGCGATCCTGGAGAAGTTCTGGTGGGGCGCCGTCTTCCTGGTGAACCTGCCGGTCATGGCGGTGCTCGTCGTGCTCGCGCCGCTCATGCTCCCCGAGTCCAAGGACTCGAACCCCGGCAAGTTCGACTTCACCAGCTCGTTCCTCTCGCTGGCCGCGCTGCTCCCCACCATCTACGGCGTGCAGCACATGGCCGGTGAGGGCGTGAGCGCCCTGCCGATCGCCACCATCGTGATCGGCCTGACGGTCGGTTACGTCTTCCTCCGCCGCCAGCGGATGCTCGCCGAGCCCATGCTGGACACCAAGCTCTTCCGCAGCCGCGCCTTCACCGCCTCGATCGCCGCCAACACGCTCGGCGTCTTCTCGATGGTCGGCTCCAGCCTCTTCACCACCCAGTACCTCCAGATGGTGGCCGGCGTGCGGCCCTTCGTCGCCGGTCTGTACGCCCTCCCCGCGGCCGGCGCCGCGATGACCGCCGCCTCGCTGGCACCGCTCCTCGTCCGCAAGGTGCGACCCGCGTTCGTCGTCGGCATCGGACTGCTGATCGGTGCGGTCGGCTTCACGATCCTCGGCCAGGTCGACGGCGGCACCGGCATCGCCGCGCTGGTCGCCGGCACCGCGGGCATGGCCGGTGGCATCACGCTCGTCCTGACCATCTCCTCCGACATGATCATCTCCACCGCGCCGCCGGAGAAGGCGGGCACGGTGTCCGGCCTCTCCCAGATCGCCACCGAGTTCGGCGGGGCGCTCGGCATCTCCATCCTCGGCAGCGTCGGCACCGCCGTGTACCGCGCCGACCTCGCCGACAACGCCCCCGAGGGAGTCGCCCCGGCGACGCTCGCATCGGCCCGCGACACGCTCGGCACCGCCCTCGACGTCACCACCCGGATGCCGAAGGACCTGGGCGAGGCGCTCGCCGACGCGGCCCGCACCTCCTTCACCCACGGCCTCCAGACGGCGATGTTCACCGCGGCCGGACTGCTGGTCCTGATGGCCCTGCTGGCCTTCACGCTGCTGCGCAAGGTGACCATCCCGACCAAGTCCGACGAGCCGGCGGCCACCGAGGCCCCGGTGCAGCACGAGCCCGAGCCGCAGCCGGTCCACGCCTTCCAGGGCGCGCAGAACCCGTACGGCTACGACACCTACGGCACCTCCCAGGACCGGTCCGCCGGGTACGGGGCGTCGAAGGAGACGGACTACTTCGGCGGCCAGGACCGCACCGGCCAGTACGGCGCCCCGAGCACCTACGGCGCCGGTGACTCCTACGGCACCGGCGACTCCTACGGCACGGATGACTCCTACGGCGCCACGGACCTGAGCCGGGCGCGGCACCGCCGGGGAGGTGAGGAGAACCCCTTCGAACGGCGGTGAGTGAACGGCACGACAGCGGCAACCGAAGCGTGTGCCGGACCGGGAAACCTGGTCCGGCACACGCTTCTTGTTATCCGGGGGCGGGGCGGCCGGGGCCGGGGGCTTCCCGTGCTCCGGGGGCTGCGGGACTGCGGGCCCCGGGACGTCCGGGGGCGGGGCAGCCGGGGGCGGGGCGGCCGGGGGCGGGGCTCCGGACATCAGGGCCGGTGGTTGGCCTCGGGCTTCCAGGCCTCGGGGCTTCCGGGCCGCCCTACGACTGGGCGGGTCGGCGGGCGCACGGTGTGGGGCCGCCCGGTGGAGCGCGGTGGCCGGCCGTACAGCGTCCCGGCGGCGACGGCCCGCCAGGGAAGGCCGGGTGGAAGGGAACGGGTGAAGGGGACGAATAAAGGGGACGGCCGGCGGCGACGGACCCCCTCCCCCGGCCGAACTCCCGCCCCGGGCCCGCCAACCGGCAACCGGGCCCGGGCACGTGAAAAGGCCCGTGCCGCCGGAGCCCAGGGGGAAGGCAGCGGGGGGACGGGGCGGGCGGGGCGGGGAGGCGGGGGGGCGGGGCGGGCCG
>NZ_JBHJUK010000166.1:0-17417 GCF_042266225.1 Kitasatospora sp. NPDC056181 | reverse complement strand
CGCCGGGGGGGGGGGGGGTTTGCCGCGGCGCCCTGCGGGGGGGGGGGGGGGGGGGGCGGGGTCCCCTGGGGTGTGTGAGGGCCGCGCCCCCCCCCGCCCCCCCCCCACGGGCGGTCACGGGGCGGGCCGGGCCCCGGCGCAGTGCGCCTGAGGGGTGCCCCGCGCCGGGCGTGGGGCACCCCTCAGGCGGCCGTCAGATCCAGACCTGCTGGAGCCAGGCGCCCGTCGGTGCGGCCGACAGGGTGGTGGTGTAGTCGAAGGTGTTCTTCGAGGTGGGCACGTTCGGCTGGGCGCAGACAATCGGCCCGCTCTTGTACGACGTGCCCAGCTTGATGAACCAGGCGGAGCAGATCGGGCCGTTCCAGGCATCGTAGGGAAGGCTGGTCTCGATGAAGCCGGTGACCCGGTAGGTGCTGCCGCCCTGCGGACAGACCGAGATCCGGCCGTCTCCGGCGGCGTTCGCGGTGGTGACGTCCACGCACGGGGCCGAGCCCGCCGGGGCCGCCGCCTGCGAGGCGGGGGCGGCGAGCAGCAGCAGTGACCCGGCGGCCGAGGCCACGGCAAGGGTACGGGCGAGACGCTTCATTGCGCTCCTTAGGTGTGTCGCTGACGGATGTGGTCGCCGACCGCAGCCCCGCCCGGGGCTGCGGCAGCTCTGATGAAGCGTCAACTTCCTTTGAATGACGCCAATTTCAGAAGAACACGGCCGCGATCGACAGCACCAGCGATGCCCGCCCACCGCTCCTGAACACCACCGCCACGGACTGCCCGCGCGGCCGACCTCAGCCCTCCTCCAGCACCGCCCGGATCACGTGCCGGGCGTTGCGCGCCATCGCCGGGTTGGTCCTGCGGTAGTACGGCAGCGCGGTCAGCGCCTGCGCGAGTGTCCGGCCCCGGCCGCGGGTCCGGGTGGCGTCGTCCACGTCGAGTGCCCCGAGGAAGGCCCTGCGCCCGTCGGCCGGCAGCAGGTTCCAGGCCGGGAAGAGGTCGCAGGCCGGGTCGCCCACGCCCGTGCAGCCGAAGTCGATCACCGCGGTCAGCCTGCCGCCGGCCACCAGCAGGTTGCCGGGCATCAGGTCGGCGTGCAGCCAGACCGGCGGCCCGTCCCACGCCGGGGCCCGCAGCGCCTCCTCCCACACGGCGGTCGCGGCGTCGCAGTCGACGCCCTCCTCGGGAATGTCGCGCAGTTGCGCGATCGCCGCGCGGGTCGACGCGTCGAGCCGCGCGAGCGGCCCGCCGCGGTAGGCGGCCGGCGCGCCGGGCAGGGCGAGGCCCCGCATCGCGGTCACGAACCCGGCAAGGTCCTCGGCCAGCAGCACCGGCTCGTCGAGCGCACCCGCCTCGGGGTTCTCCCCCGGGAGCCAGCGGCACACCGACCACGGCCACGGGAACCCCTCGGCGGGCTCCCCGGCGCCGAGCACCTCCGGGACGGAGGTCGGCAGGTGGGGCGCGAGGCGGGGCAGCCACCGCTGTTCCAGTGCCACGTCCTCGGCCCCGCCGCCCACCATCGGCAGCCGCACGACCATCGCGTCGCCCAGCCGGTACATGACGTTGACCGTGCCACCGGACGGCAGCCGCTCCACCGCCAGCCCGGCCCACTGCGGGAACCGCCCGGCGACCAGCCGCCGTACGAGGTCGTCGTCGACGGGGTGCTGACCGGGGTGCATCTGCTCTGCGCTCATGAGGTGCCATCCGACCGGCGGTCACCGACGGACGTCAAACCCTTTTCGAGCCGGGGCGGCGGCCGGCCGGCGCGCCCGGATGACAGGAGCGCAGCCCCGGGACGCTCATGGTGGCGGTACGCCACGAGTCCTGACGGTTCTGGAGCGGTTACGCCGGAATGAAGTGTTCCTCCGCCGCCCCGACGAGCCTTCCACCTGAACCTGACAACACTTCAGACTGCTGTCATGCGAATTGTTCTACGCGCGTTGAAGACCCGCGCCGCCGCCGCCCTCACCGTCGGCCTGCTCTCCCTCGCCCCCACCGCGGTGTTCGCCACCGAGGCGCACGCCACCGTCAGCGGCAGCGTCTGTCTGAGCGACCTGCCCGGCCAGGCCTGGGACACCCTGGACCTGATCGACGCCGGCGGGCCGTTCCCGTACTCGCAGGACGGCGTCGTCTTCCAGAACCGCGAGCGCGTGCTGCCCGCCAAGTCCTCGGGCTACTACCACGAGTACACCGTGATCACCCCGAACAGCCCCACCCGTGGCGCGCGCCGGATCATCACCGGCAAGGTCTACCACGAGGACTACTACACCTCGGACCACTACGCCAGCTTCTACAAGGTCGACTGGAGCTGCTGACCCCTCCCCCGGTACCCCACTGCCCCCGCCGGGCCGGCGGGTTCGGCCACCCCGGCCGCGCCCACCGGCCCGGCCTCGTCAGTCCCGGGCGTCGGAGCGGCTGCGCTCCAGGGTGAAGGTGTCCACCGGGGTCAGCTCGCCGTGCGGGCCGTCGAAGGTGTAGTACGTGACCCGCATCCGGGTGCGGCCGCCGCGGCGGTCGCCGGGGTCGACGTCGAAGGCCGCGAAGCCGTGGGTGTGCTTGCGGTCCTGCACGGCGGCCCAGGGGGCGTCCTCGGTGAGCCAGATCGACTCCCGGTACGGGGCCCCCGGCTTCGGGTCCTCCAGCCCGATGACCACCCGGCCCTTGGGCTGCTCGAACAGGTCGTCCTGGGTGGTGGCGGCGTTGCCGCCGGCGCCGATGATCATGTGGACGGTGCCGTGGTCGGTGTCGGCCAGGTCGGGGTCGGTGCCGGACGGCACCGGGGTGCGGGTGTCGTTGGGGAGGGTCCCGCGGACGGGGTGGGAGCGCTCGTAGTAGTGCTCGTGGCCGCTGACGACGAGGTCCACGCCGTAGGCGTCGAACAGCGGGCCCCAGGTCTCGCGGATGCCGAGGTCACTGCCGCTGCCGTGCAGGGAGCTGGAGATCATCGGGTGGTGCATGCAGACGACGATCCAGTCGATCGCCCGGCTGCCCCGGGCTGCTCTCAACTCGCGCTCCAGCCAGCGCTGCTGGGCGCCGCCGGAGTAGCCCCGCAGGTAGGTGTCACCGCTGTTCTGGATCGCCACGTCGTCGTTGGCGAGGCTGATGAAGCGGACCGCGCCGACCGTGAACGCGTACCACATCCCGCGGGTCTCCTCGTCGAGGGAGGCCGAGGAGTCGGGGAGGTTGAAGTAGGCCTGGTAGCCCGCGGCGCCGATCGGGCCGTTGCCGCCCTCGTTCTCGTGGTTGCCGGCGCACGGCATCCAGGGGCGCAGCCTGGTCGAGCGGCTGTTGTTGATGAACCAGTCCGCCCAGGTCGCCACCCGGCTCTGCCCGTGGCGGCCGCTGTACGAGGCGTAGCAGAGGTCCCCGTTGACGAGGTTGAACAGCGGGCCGACCCGCTCGACGGCCGCCACGATATCGGCGGACGCGGCGGTGCCGACCTGGCTGCTGGTGAACACCGGGTACTTGCCGAGCGGCGAGGGGACGCCGTCCGGGAACACGACCTGCCGCCGGAGGTTGGGGGTGGCCTGGTCGCCGAAGCTGGTGAAGGTGAAGGCGGAGCGGCCGCGCGGGGCGGTGGTGAAGGAGCCGGTCTCCGGGTTGGCGCCGTCGTGGCCGGCGGCGTAGAGGTAGGTGGTCGCCGGGCGGAGTCCGGACAGCCGCGCGTGGTGGACGTACACCTCCTCCTTGGAGAGCGCGTCCCGGTAGGTGCGCGTCTCGGCGTCGACCACCCGGCCGAGGCCGCCGTCCGGCGAACCGAGCCGGACGTGCGGGCGGCCCACCGACTGCGGGGTGATCCAGGAGACCGTCATCTCCGACGAGGCGTCCGTGCCGAACTGGAGGTGGAGCCCGTTCACGCTCGGCGCCCCGAGGCGGTGCGGGGTCGACCGGAGCAGCGGGCTCGCGGCCGGTGCCGGGTCGGGTGCGGGCTCGGCCGCCGCGGCGGGCGCACCGCCCGCGACCAGGGCGGCACCGGCCGCCGAAGAGCCCTTGAGGATGGACCTGCGCGCGATGGCCATGGAACTCCGCTCACTGCGTCGGCTGTTGACGTTGCAGCACTCTAACGACATGGACATGCAAAATCGATGGAATTCGCACGCGCCCGATTCGGACGCCCCCCGCCGCGGCGTCGTGCCCCTTCGGGAAGGGACCGCCCTCCCCCGTCGACCGGGCCCGCTATCATGCGTGGACGTTCGACCGGGCGGCGTCCCTGCCGCGCAGGCGGATGAATGCCGTTCAGTTCACCGGAGGGGACCGGATGTTCGACGCCAGAGGAACCAGCGGGACGACGGACCTCCAGACCGACCGTCCGCATCCCGCCCGGATCTACGACTACTGGCTCGGTGGGAAGGACAACTTCCCGCCCGACCGGGTCGCCGCCGAGCACGCCGTCTCCGCCGCTCCCGACATCCCGCAGGCGGCCCGCGAGAACCGGGAGTTCCTGCGCCGCGCCGTCCGGCTCTGCGTGGCGGCCGGCATCCGCCAGTTCATCGACATCGGCTCGGGCCTGCCCGCCCAGGGCAACGTGCACGAGGTGGCGCAGGCCGTCGCCCCCGACGCCCGGGTCGTCTACATCGACAACGACCCGATCGTGCTCGCCCACGGCCGGGCCCTCCTCGCGGACAACCGCACCACCACCGTCCTGACCGGCGACCTCCGCGACCTCGACGAGCTCCTGGACCGCCCCGCGCTGCGCGAGCTGATCGACCTCTCGCAGCCGGTCGCCGTCCTGCTGCTCGCCGTCCTCCACTTCGTCGGCGATGACCACGCGCACGCCGCGGTCCGGGCGGTCCACAGCCGGCTCGCCCCGGGCAGCCACCTGCTGCTCTCCCACAGCACCTTCGAGGGCAACCCGCAGCGGGCCGCCGAGGTGGCGAAGACGTGGGACGACACCGAGTCGCGCATCAACGGACGCGGCCGGGCCGAGGTCGAGGCGTTCTTCGAGGGCTGGGAACTGCTGGAGCCCGGCGTCGACTTCGTCCCGCTGTGGCGGCCGGACGGCCCGACCGAGGACACCACCCGCTGGATGTACGCCGGCGTCGCCCGCAAGCTCTGACGGACGGACGGCCACCGGCGGGACCGCCGCCACCCCGGGGTCGGGGGGCGGCGGTCCGGCCAGGAGCCGCGCGCAGGCGGGGGCCTACTGGGTCGCGGTGCGGTGCTCGACGGAGCGCACACGGTCGTCGAGCTCCTGGGCGAACTCCGCCCACGTCTCGGCGAACTGCCGCGCGAGCTCGACGACGAGCGCCCCGCAGTGCGGCGGCACGACGGCGCTCAGGTCCGCCCAGCTGCGGGAGCCGATCGAGTTCTGCTGGAGCAGGCGCAGGAGTTGACGGCCCTCCTCCTTGTGACGCAGGGAGGGGTCGCGCAGGAGCTTGTCGAGGACCGAGGCGGGGTCGAGGTGGAGCAGCCGGACCCGCCGGTCCGCCTTCGCCTTGGCGCTCCTGGCCTGTGCGCCGGCCCGGTCGCCGCCGTTGCTCTCGCCCGCCCCTGCGGCGTCCTGGTCACCGCCGTCGTGGCGGTGACCCTCGGAGCCGGGGACGGGTGACTCACCGGACTCAAGTCGCTTGCGGACGTCGCTGACGGTGGCCGGGGAGATCCCCGCGAGCCGTGCGACCTCGCGCAGGGAGGCGAAGGGGCGTTCCGCTATCAGCTGGGCGGCGCGTTGTCGACCCTCCACGCTGTTCAGCGGCCGGACCCTGCCGTCGCGGCCGACGCGCGTGGCGGGCTGGGGAACGGTCCGGGCGCAGCGGTGGCGAATGGTGGCAACGGTCTTGGCGCCGAGGCCCGCGGCCCGTGCGATGGCGCGGTCGGACATGTGCGGGTGGGTCTGGATGATCCGTTCGGCCGCGGCACGGCGGTCGGAGTGCGAGAGGGGCAGGCCGTGGGAAACGTTGGCTTCGACGGCACGCAGGAAGGCATCGTCGGTGCTACCGTCGAAGAACTCGACATCGATGGTCTCCTGGCCCTTCAGCAGCGCGGCCATGACGCGGTGCATTCCGTCGATGACGCGCATGGTGTCGCGTTCGACCAGGATCGGTGGCAGTGGCGCGTCGAGTTCTGCCAGTTGGGCGACGTGATTGGTGTCCTTCCCCTCGGATCGCGGCGAGTCGCCGGGGCGCAGTGAGTGGATGGGAACGGCCGTCACCCTCGTTCGGCGGGTTTGAGAGGGTATAGCTGGTTTGATGGCATTGACAGTCGTCCTTGCATCCGCGGACTCGAGCGATTGCGCGACTGACTGGCTCAAGGTGTTCTCCCCGTTGGATAGCGGCTCGCCGACTACAAAAGCCGGAGTCGACCTCACCGGGTGTCCGGGTCAACACCAGCTGCCCTCTGGTGCTTCGCGGTCGACTCTCAGGCAACACGCGCGTGGATCAGCCCTAATCGTCACTCCTGGTCGTGCTCCTGTCGAGGCGTCAGGCCTGACACAGGGACAATCTTGGCCCCCGGGACGGTGTGACATGGCGGTCCGGCGCCGGGTTACCATCCGGTCCGGGCCGGCCCCGAGGCGGCTTCGTGCCCGATTCATCTCTCCGGATTGGGAGTTGGGGCAGTGAGAAGTGCCGCTGTGATCGGGACCGGAGCGGTCGGGACGTCGGTCGCGCTGGCGCTGGTGCGTCACGGCGTTTCGGTGTACCTGGAGGACTCGGACAGCACGGCGGCCAGGACGGCCGAGGCCATGGGCGCCGGATCGCTGGAGGCGGTGCGGGCGCCGGTGGACCTGGCGGTGGTCGCCGTACCGCCCGCCCGGGTGGCCGGGGTACTGGCGCGGGTGCAGAACGGCCTTCTGGCGCGGGCGTACACCGATGTCGCGGGCCTGAAGGCGGGAGCGCGGCGTGAGGTCGTGTCTGCGGGTGTCGACCCGTCGCGCTACATCGGCGGCCACCCCCTGACCGGCGCGGGGCGTCCCGGTCCGCTGGCGGGGCGGGCCGACCTGTTCGAGAACCGCCCGTGGGTGCTCACGCCGTCGGCCGGAACCGCGCGGGACGTGCTCAACCGCGTACTGGAACTGGTGGCGCTCTGCGGCGCGACGCCGGTGGTCATGGACGGCGGCGAGCACGACCGGAGCGTGGCGCTGACCTCGCACGCGCCGCACCTGGTCGCCGCGCTCATGGCCGCACGGCTGGAACACGCGCCGCCGGGGAGCATGCGCGTGCTGGGACAGGGGGTGCGCGACGTCACCCGGGGCGCGGACGGCAATCCGGCGCTCTGGGGGGAGGTCCTGGGGGCCAACGCGGACGCCGTGGCCGATGTGCTGGAGGCGTACGGCGCCGACCTGGACCGGGCGGTGCAGGTGCTGCGGGCGCTGGGCGGCGGTGGTCCGGCCGCCCGGGAGCACGCCGCGGCCGAGCTCGACGCCCTGCTGCGCCGCGGCAACCGGGGGCACGAGCGGGTCGAGCCCGGCAGCGGTCCGGCACCGGGCGGCCTGGCCGCGGTCACCGTGACCCTGTCCGACCGGCCGGGCTCGCTGTCCCGGGTGTTCGCCGCGGTCGGCGAGGCCGGCGTCGACATCGAGGACATCCGGATCGACCACACGCCCGACCAACCCCAGGGACTCGTCGAGTTGCGCGTGCGCCAGGAGACCGCGGCCGCCCTGTGCCGGCGACTGGACGCCGCCGGCTGGACGGTCTCCCGCTGAGCCCTCGGCCGGGCGGCCCACGGGAGGCGGCGCCGGGCGGCCCACGGGAGGCGGCGGGCAGCAGGTGACCCACGGCGGGCGGCGGGCCGCGGGCGGCAGACGGCTTCCCGCGGGGCTTCCCGCAGGGCTGGCGGCAGCATCCCAGGGCGGGCGGGCGCGTCGCGCGGTGTCGGACGCTGATCGCCTCAGGTGTTCAACTGCGCCTCGGGAGCGGGTTGAACGGTGACGGGCGGGCGGACTCCAGGGCTCTTGATCGGCCCGTGCACGTGGTGCCATGGTGGAGACCCGGCGGGGCGCGGCCGAGGCGCGGGTGCGCCCGACGCGCTTTCCCGGGTCGGCCCCGGGGGGCCCACGGCCCCGCATCGGCCCGCCGACCGGCGCCGGTACCGGGCAGCGGCGGCGGCCCCGGGCAGCGGCGTTCTCGTGCCCGTCCGGGTCCTCTCTCGCCGATCACGATCACCAGGAGCCCTGTCTTGCACGCGAACACCGTCAGCGAGGCCGCGTCATGCCCTTCGTGACCACCAACGGGATCCGGCTGTCCTACCAGCGCGCGGGCCACGGGGATCCGGTGCTGCTGATCATGGGCTCGGGAGCCGGCAGCCGGGTGTGGACCGTGCACCAGACGCCCGCGCTGCACCGGGCCGGCTACGAGACGATCGTCTTCGACAACCGCGGCATCGCCCCCTCGGACTCGCCTGCCGGGAAGTACACGCTCGCCGAACTGACCGCCGACACCCGGGGGTTGATCGAGGCACTGGACCTCGGCCCGTGCCACCTGGTCGGCACCTCGCTCGGCGCCATGATCGCCCAGGAGCTCGCCCTCCAGGCACCGCACCTGGTGCGCTCCGCCGTCCTCCTCGCCACCCGGGCCCGCTCCGACGTCGCCCGCCGGGCCATGGCGGCGGCCGAGCGGCTGCTCCTGGAGCGCGGCGTCGAACTGCCCGCGCGCTACCAGGCCGTACGCACCGTCCTGGAGATGCTCTCCCCCGCGACGCTCAACGACGACACCGCGGTCGCCGGCTGGCTGGACCTCCTCGAACTGGCGGGCGCGACCAGCTCCGGCGGCCAGGCCTGGATCGACGTCGCCACCGATCGGCGCGAGGCCCTGCGACGGATCACGGTGCCCTGCCGCGCCATCGCCTGCCGCGACGACCTGATCTGCCCGCCCCACCTGGTCGCCGAGGTCGCCGACGCCATCCCCGACTGCGACCTGGTGGAGATCCCCGACTGCGGACACCTCGGACACCTGGAACGCCCCGACGAGATCAACACCGCGATCATCGAGTTCCTCGACAAGCACTGATCGCGCTCCCGGGCCTTCACCCTGCTCCTCCCACCCTCTTCATCCATCTTCTTCTTCCATCACGAGAGCGAGGCGGGATTCCGTGGCAATGATGGGCGCCGGCCCGGGCATGGGCCCCATGGGACCCGTGCGGTTCGACGACGACTCCCTCACCCGCCAGCGGGTGAAACCCGGCACGGTGCGCCGGATCGTCCCCTACATCCTCAAGTACCGCTGGCCGATGGCCCTGCTGCTGCTGGTGACCGTCGCCGACGCCGTCATCACCACCACCAGCCCGCTGGTCCTCAAGCAGATCATCGACAAGGGCATCCTGCCCCGCGACACCGGCGTCGTGGCCTGGCTCTGCGTCCTGGTCGCCGGCCTGGCCCTGGTCGACGGGGTGGCCATCTACCTCCAGGCCTGGTGCTCGGGACGCGTCGGCGAGGGCCTCGTCTACGACCTGCGCACCAAGGTGTTCTCGCACGTCCAGGAACAGCCCCTGGCCTTCTTCACCCGCGCCCAGACCGGCTCGCTGGTCAGCCGCCTCAACTCGGACGTCGTCGGGGCCCGGACCGCCGTGACCACCCTGCTGTCCCAGTCGGTATCCACCGTCCTCACCCTCGTCCTGGTGCTCGCCGCGATGTTCTACCTCTCCTGGCAGATCACCGTCGCCGCGCTCGTGATGGTCCCGCTGTTCCTGTTCCCCGCCAAGCTCATCGGCCGCCGGCTCCAGCGCATCGTCCGCGAGACCATGCAGCTCGACGCCGAGATGAGCTCGACGATGAACGAGCGCTTCAACGTCTCCGGCGCCATGCTCGCCAAGCTCTACGGCCGCACCGACAGCGAGGCCTCCCTCTTCTCCGGCAAGGCCGCCCGCGTGCGCGACATCGCCGTCTCCGGCGTCGTCTACGGGCGCCTGCTGTTCATCCTCGTCACCATCCTCACCACCTTCACCACCGCCCTGGTCTACGGCCTCGGCGGCATCCTGACCATCCACGGCACCCTCCAGCTCGGCACCCTCGTCGCGATGGTCACCCTCCTCCTGCGCCTCTACGGCCCCATCAACCAGCTCTCCTCCCTCCAGGTGACGGCCATGACCGCCGTGGTGAGCTTCGACCGCGTCTTCGAGGTCCTCGACCTCAAGCCCCTGATCTCCGAGCGCCCCGACGCCCACGACCTGCCCGGCACCCGCACACCGCACACCGGCCGGGCCACCGCCCGCGGAAAGGACCGCCCGCTCCCCGGCGCCAAGAGGCCCGGCGACGACGGCGCCACGGCCCCCGACATCGAGTTCGACGGCGTCAGCTTCCGCTACCCCAGCGCGAGCGAGGTCTCCCTCGCCTCCCTGGAGTCCATCGCGCTGCGCCGCCCGGAGCGGGCCTCCGACGCCTGGACCCTCCAGGACCTCACCTTCCGCGCCCCGGCCGGCAGGCTGACCGCGCTCGTCGGCCCCTCCGGCGCCGGGAAGACCACGATCACCCAGCTCGTCCCCCGGCTCTACGACCCGAACCAGGGCACCGTCCGCATCGGCGGCCACGACATCAGGGACGTCACCCTCCAGTCCCTGCGCGACACCGTCGGCGTCGTCACCCAGGACGCGCACCTGTTCCACGACACCCTGCGCGCGAACCTCGAGTACGCCCGGCCCGACGCCACCGAGCACGAGATCACCGAGGCCTGTCGCGCCGCCCTCATCTGGGACACCATCAGCGCGCTGCCCGACGGCCTGGACACCGTCGTCGGCGACCGCGGCTACCGGCTCTCCGGCGGCGAGAAGCAGCGGATCTCGCTGGCCCGGCTCCTCCTCAAGGCCCCGCCGATCGTCGTCCTCGACGAGGCCACCGCGCACCTCGACTCCGAGTCCGAGGCGTCCATCCAGCACGCCCTCAAGACCGCGCTGGCCGGCCGGACCTCACTCGTGATCGCCCACCGCCTCTCGACCATCCGCGAGGCCGACCAGATCCTCGTCATCGACAACGGCCGGGTCCGCGAGAGCGGCAGCCACGACGAACTCCTCACCGCGGGCGGCCTCTACGCCGACCTCTACCGCACGCAGTTCGCCCAGCAGACCCCCGTCACCCCGGACCTCGACCCCGACCTCAGCCCCGAGCTCCACTGACACCCACGACGCCCACGACGCCCCCTTCGGCGACGCCCCTGCGACGACGCCCCTGCGACGACGCCCCTGCGACGACGAGAAGCCCCGGCCGGGTCCCGGATTCCACGGGACCCGGCCGGGGCCTTTCCGCTTCCGGACCGGCATCCGCCCAAACCCCCGAGTTCCGAGACCCTTTGGGTGACCCGCGCGTATCGGATGTTCGAGGGGCGGCAGCAGGGATTTCTTTTCCCGTGAATCCCATTCGACTATTCTCTGGTTCAGGTTTCGGGCAAGGGGCCCGGGTTGTCTTTGGGGGTACACGTGGTTGCCGGTCGTGTGGTGCGTTACGACAGTGTCCGGGGTTATGGCTTCATCGCTCCCGACCACGGCGGGGAAGACGTCTTCCTGCATGTCAACGACATGCTGATGCCCGAATCCACGGTGCATTCGGGCCTCGTGGTCGAGTTCGAGATGGAAGAGGGGGACCGCGGTCTGAAGGCCTCCTCCGTGCGCCTGCCCAAGGGCGCCCTCGCCCGCCCGGCCGCGACGGCGCCGGCCACCACCGCCCGGTCGGTGGCCGACGACGACGACTCCCTGTGCGACGTCCTCACCTCCGCCCAGTTCCTCCGCGACGTCACCGAACTCCTGCTGGAGAGCGCGCCTTCGCTGACCGGCGAGCAGGTCCTTCAGGTCCGCGGCGCGCTGTTGCAGTTCGGCAAGAACCACGGCTGGACCGAGGGCTGACGGACGTTCAACCGCGGCGGTACGCCAGTTGCACCCGTCGGCCCCGATGTCCCACACATCGAGGAGATCCTTCCATGAGCAACTGGCACCACCGCGGGCAGAGTTGGGCTCCCGAGCTGATCACGCCCGAGAGCGCGGGCATCGCGGCCGACCCACGGGCGCTGGCCGGGCACCTCGCCTCGGCCGACGTCCGTGAGATCCTCGACCGCCACCAGGCCCTGCTCATCCGGGGGTTCGACGTGACGGAGGCGTCGCTGGCCGGTGTGATGCCGCTGCTGCTCCCCGAGCGCCTCGCCTACATCCACGGCAACACGCCCAGGACGAAGGTCGGCGAGAACGTCTACACCTCGACGGAGTACCCGCCCGAGTACGCCATCTCGATGCACAGCGAGCTCTCCTACGCCCCCGCCTGGCCGGCCCGGCTGCTCTTCTTCTGCGTGCAGCCGTCCGCCACCGGGGGCGCCACCCCCCTGCTCGACAACGCCGCCTGGCTGGCCGCCCTCGACGAGCCGTTGCGGCGGGAGTTCAGCGGGGGGCTGTGCTACCGGCAGTACCTCCACGGCGGCCGCGGCTTCGGGAAGAGCTGGCAGGCCACCTTCGAGACCGACGACCGCGCCCAGGTCGAGAAGATCCTCGCCCCGACCGGCACCCAGTGGGAGTGGACCGCCGGCAACGCCCTCCGCACGCGGACCGTAAGGCCGGCGACGATACGTCACCCCGCCACCGGTGAGGAGCTCTGGTTCAACCAGGCCGACCAGTGGCACCCGGCCACGCTCGGCGAGGACACCATGCGCGAGCTGGCGTCGATCGTCCCCGCCGACGAGCTGCCCCAGTCGGTCACCTTCGCCGACGGCTCCCCCATCCCGGCGGAGTACGTCACCAGGATCCGCGACACCGGCCTCGAACTGGCCCACGACATCGCCTGGCAGCAGGGCGACGTCCTGCTCGTCGACAACCTCACCCTGGCCCACGGCCGCCGGCCCTACAGCGGCGCCCGCCGGGTGCTCGTCGCCATGTCCCACTGACAAACGGCGGTCGTTGCCTCTCGGGTCGCGCCGCCCTTCGGTCGCATGGCGGCGCGGTGGCGCGGTGGCCTTCGCACGGCGGTGCGGTGGCCCTCACGCGGCGGTGCGGTGGCGTGGGTGGCGCGGCCAGGCCGGCGATCCGGTGCGGGACACCCGTGCCCCGGAGCCCCGCACCTCAACGGCTCCGGGGCCTCGGGGCTTTGCGGGCTACCCGGGCCTCGGGGCTTTGCGGGCTTCCGGGGCCTGCGGGCCTCCGGTTCAGCCGGCCGGCTCGATCAGGCCCGTCTCGTAGGCCGCGATCGCCAGCTGCACCCGGTCCCGGGCGTCGAGCTTCGCCAGCAGTCGCGCCACGTGACTCTTCGTCGTCGCGACACTGATGTACAACTGCTCGGCGATCTCGCTGTTGGACATCCCGCGCCCGATCAGCACCAGCACCTCACGCTCGCGCTCGGTGATCCCATCGATCTCCCGCCGCCGCGACGGGCGCACCGGGCCCCGCTCGACGAAGCCCTCGATCAGCCGGCGCGTGACCCCGGGCGCGATCAACGCGTCCCCGGCCGCGACCACCCGCACCGCCGCCAGGATGTCCTCCAGCACCATGTCCTTGACCAGGAACCCGCCCGCGCCCGCCCGCAACGCCGCGTAGACGTTCTCGTCGTCGTCGAACGTCGTCAGGATCAGCACGTTCGGTGGATCGGACAGCTCCTTGATCAGTCTCGTCGCCTCGATGCCGTCCATCACCGGCATCCGGATGTCCATCACCACGACGTCGGGGCGCAGTTCCCGCGCCAGCCCGAGCGCCTCGGCCCCCGTCCCGGCCTCCCCCACGATCTCGATGTCGGGCGCGTCCGTGATCACCATCCGCAGTCCCGCTCGCACGAGTGGCTGGTCATCGGCAAGTACGATCCGGATCGTCATAGCGGAAGTCTAGCCATCACACGGAAGCCGCCCCGGGGCCCCGGCCCGGCACTGAACTGACCGTGCAACAGGCCCACCCGCTCGCGCATCCCCACGATCCCGTAGCCGCTTCCGACGCTCGGGCTCGCGCCCGCCCTCCCGCGCCCGTCGTCGACGATCTCCAGGGAGAGCTCCTCCTCCCCGTAGTCCACGTCCACCCAGCACCGGGCACCGCCCGCATGACGGACCACGTTGGTCACCGACTCCTGGACGATCCGGAACGCGGACAGCTCGACCTCGGGAGGCAGCGGCCGCCGGCGTCCGCGCCGCCGCACCTCCACCCGCACTCCGGCGTCCGCCGCGGTCTCGGCCAGCCGGTCGAGATCCGCCAGCCCCGGCGCCGGCGCCGAGTCCGACTGGTCCGCGTCGGCCTCCCGAAGCGCGCCCAGCATCCGCCGCAGGCCCGCCAGGGTCTCCCGGCTGGTCGTCTCGATCACCACCAGCGCGTCCCGCGCCCCGACCGGCTGGGTCTCGATCACCCTCGCCGCCGCACCGGCCTGGATGGCGATCACCCCGATGCTGTGCGCCACCATGTCGTGCAGCTCACGGGCGATCCGGGCGCGCTCCGCCTGCACCGCCCGGGTCGCGCTCTGGGCGCGCAGGGTCTCGGTGTGCTCCTGCCGCAACCGCAC
Source organism: Kitasatospora sp. NPDC056181 (assembly GCF_042266225.1). Lineage (NCBI taxonomy): Bacteria > Bacillati > Actinomycetota > Actinomycetes > Kitasatosporales > Streptomycetaceae > Kitasatospora > Kitasatospora sp. NPDC056181. The sequence continues at coordinate 3,052 of NZ_JBHJUK010000166.1, read as the reverse complement.
CCAGCTGCCGGCGATCCAGGCGAGGACGGTGGTCACCACGAGGCTGGCCCACGGACCGCCGATGCTCTGCAACACCGACGCGGACCGCAGGGCCACCGACACCGTGGCCCACACCACCACCACCGAGGAGACCGCCACCGCGGCCGTCCGGCGCGACCGGGTCACGGTGACGTAGAAGACCAGGAGGTCCGCCGCCAGGAGGAAGGGCCACGTCCGTTCCCCGAACACCTCCGCCGCGACCGCCTCGGCCAGCAGCACCCCGAGCACCGGCACCGGCAGCCGGCTGGCCCACCCGATCGGCAAGGCCAGGGCCACGATGATCAGCACCAGTGCCCAGGGAGCCAGGTGGAGGAACTGCTTCGGGGCCATGAAGACCGGATGGGTGGGCCCCGGCATCGTCCCGTACAACACGAGCGCGAACGCGGCCGCCGCCCACCAGCTGAGCATCGTCAACGCGTCCGGCGACAGCCGCCTCAGCAGGACAGGAGGCTTCGGAGATCGTTCCACGCCAGCGATGCTAGCCGCCGGGGGCTCCCGGCAAATCGCTCCTCAGGACTCAGCCCAGAGGCTGATCCGGGGCACGGCCGGGGCCGGCACCCGCACCGCGGATGCCGGCCCCTCGTACCGTCCCGGGCGGATCGTCCGGCCTACTCCCGGTCCAGCCAGGCGGCCACCGCGTTCCAGACCTCGCCCAGCGTCTCGGGCCGGCCCAGCTCGTCATGGGTACGGGCGAGCCGGGGGGCGGAGACGACGCCGGTGACGTACCGCTGCCAGCTCTCCGGGCCGGGCGTGTCCTCCCGCTTGCCCTCCGTCGCCACGACGACCAGGACGTCACCGTCGAAGCGTCCGAAGCCGTGTGCCCGGGTGACCAGCGCATTGTTCACGAACACCCGCGCACACGCCTCCAGTTCCGCCTCGGACATGCCCCCCAGGACGGCGCTGAACTGCTCGCGGGCGTCCTGCGTCCGCCGGGCGACCTCCCTGGCCTTCCACTCCTCGACCGTCTCGGACCCGGTCTCGGTCTGGGTCTGGGTCTCAGTCTGGGGCCGGGTCTGGCTCTGGGCAGCGTCCTCCCGGTCCCCGTCGAGGTCCCGATCCAGGTCGAGCGGGTAGGTGTCGAGGATGACCAGGGCCGACACCTCCTCCCCCGCGGCCTGCAGCTGGACGGCCATCTCGTGCGCCACCAGACCACCGGAGGACCAGCCCAGCAGCTGGTACGGGCCGTGTTCCTGAACGGTCCGGATCTGCGCGACGTAGTCCGCCGCCATCTCCCGCAGGGACGACGCCGGCTCGCTCGTTCCGTCCAGGCCCCGCGACTGGAGCCCGTAGATCGGGGTGCCGTCCGGCACGTAGCCGGCCAGGGGCCGGTAGCACCAGCTCAACCCGACCCCCGGGTGAACACAGAAGAGCGCCGGCCCGTCGCCCTGCGCACGGATCGGCAGGAGCGTCCCCAAGGCGTCCTGGATCGACGACAGGGTCAGTGCGCGCAGGAGGCCGGCCGGGGTCGGTGAGGAGATCACATCGCGCACCGAGACGGCCACGCCCCGCTCCTGCAACCGCTCCACCAGCGATACCGCCAGCAGCGAATGCCCGCCGAGTGCGAAGAAGTCGTCGTCCGTTCCCACCGTCGGCAGACCCAGGACCTCCGCGAAGGCCGCACGAACGGTGGCCGCGAGGTGGCCCAGCGGTCCGTGGTCCACGTTCGCAGCCGTGACCGTGTACTCGGGGGCGGGCAGCGCCCCGCGGTCCAGCTTCCCGTTCACGGTCAGCGGCAGCGCGTCGAGGACGACGACGGCGGACGGGACCAGGTAGGACGGCAGCAGGTCGGTCGCGAACGCGCGCACCGTGGCCGGGAGTTCGGTGGCGGACCGGCCGTCGGCGGGGACCACGTAGGCCACCAGACGGGTGTCACCGAGGGTGTCCTCGCGGGCGACGACCGCCACCTGCGCCACGCCGGCACACGCCGACAACGCCGCACTCACCTCACCCGGCTCTACCCGGAACCCACGGATCTTCAACTGCTCATCCGCCCGCCCCGCGAAAACCAGCCGCCCGTCCGCCGTCCACCGCGCCCGGTCACCGGTGCGATACATCCGCCCACCCGCCACGCCACCGAACGGCGCCGCAACAAACCGCTCCGCCGTCAACCCCGCACGGCCCGCATACCCGCGCGCCAACTGCCCGCCCGCGACATACAGATCACCCGGCACACCCACCGGCACCGGCTGCAAACGCTCGTCCAACACGTACACGCGGGTATTGGCCACCGGCGCGCCCATCGGCACCGCCGACTCCCTACCGTCGATCCGCCCCGCCGTCACCATCACGGTCGACTCCGTCGGACCGTAGGTGTTCACCAGCCGCCGACCCTCGGACCACAGCTGCGCCTGCTCACGGCTGATCGGCTCCGCACCCACCAACAGCGTCGACACGTCCGGCAACCCGGCAGGGTCGAGGACGGCGAGCAGGGACGGGACGACGCTGGCCGCGCTCACGCGGCTGTCGCGCAGCATCCGGGTCAGCAGGGTCGTATCGGCTCGCTCGGCCGCCGACGCGACCACCAGCGTCGCGCCATTGGCGAGCGTGACGGCCAGGTCCAGCACCGACGCGTCGAAGCTGAACGACGCGAACTGCAACACCCGCACCCCCGGCGCCGCACCCAGCTCCGGCGACAACGCCGCCACCATCGACGCCACCGCACCGTGCGAAACCGCCACACCCTTCGGCACACCCGTCGAACCCGACGTATAGATCACATACGCCAACTCGTCCGCACCAACAGTGACATCCGGCGCCGTCGACGGCCTCGCCAAGACCTGAGGATCGTCCGGCGACAGACCACCCCTGCCAATGACAACCGACGCGCCACTGTCCGCGAGCATGAACTCCAGCCGCTCCGCCGGATACTCCGGATCCAACGGCACATACGCCGCCCCCGCCTTCCAGGTCGCGAGGACCGCCGCCACCATGTCGACGCCCCGCGGCAGGCACAGACCCACCACCGACTCCGCACCCACCCCCATCGCCACCAACTGATGCGCCAACCGGTTCG
>NZ_JBHJUK010000165.1:0-17423 GCF_042266225.1 Kitasatospora sp. NPDC056181 | reverse complement strand
CAACCCCGGATTCCCGGCGCCCACCGAGCCCACCGAGCCCACCGAGACGCCCGCGGCACCCGCCGAGACGCCTGCCTCGTTCGCACCTGTCACCCCTGTCCCCCCGGCCGCCCCGGTCGCGTATGCCGCGCCGATGACCGCACCGGCGCCGCTGACCGCACCCGCGGTGGTCGCCCCGTTCCCGACCAAGACCATCAGCCTGCCCCGGCAGGCCACCGGGCCCCGGCTGGCGCAGCCCGTCCGCACCGTCGTCGAGGAGGCGTCCTGAACCCGGAAGCCGGGGCGGGGAGCGGGCAGGATGACGTCATGACTGCCACGGCCACCACCAGCGGGCGAACCCACGAGCCCCACCAGGCCTACCAGCCCCATGAGTCCCACCAGGCCTGCCAGGCCTACCAGCCCCATGAGCCCCACCAGGCCCAGCCGGAACTCTGGATCGCCGGCGCCGGCGGTGTCGGCCGGGAGGCGCTGGACACCGCGCTCGCGGCCGGCGTCCCGGTAGCGGGCTTCCTGGACGATCGGCAGCACGGCGCCACCGTCCGCGGCCTGCCCGTCCGCAGGCCCGCCGACATCCCGCCCGGCGTCCGCTACCTGGTGGGCATCGCCGACCCGGCCGTCCGACAGCGGCTCGCCGCCGTGCTGGACGCCCGGGGGGCGGCGCCCGCCACCCTGGTCCACCCCAGGGCGCTGATCGCCCCGGACACCGTGCTGGAGCCGGGCTGTCTGGTCATGGGGGGCGCGTACGTATCCAGCAGCGTGCGCCTTGGCGCGCACAGCCAGGTCCACTACAACGCGACCGTCGGCCACGACACCGTCTTCGGCGAGCGGGTGACGGTCTACCCGGGCGGCAACGTGTCCGGGGCGGTGCTGCTGGCCGACGACACCACCGTCGGCAGCAACGCCGTCGTCCTCCAGGGCCGCAAGATCGGCGCGGGTGCCTTCGTCGGCGCGGCCGCCGTGGTGACCAGGGACGTCCCGCCCGGTGAGGTGGTGGTCGGCTCGCCCGCCCGTACGCTCCGGGCGGCCCGCCCCTGACGCCAGGTCCCGGCCGCGGACGCCAGGCCCCGGCTCGCCGGCGGCGGACACCCCGCCTCGCGGATGCCAGGCTCCCGTCCCCGGCTCCCGGTCCCCGGATCCGCTTCCTGACGCCGGATAGGGTGCGAGGCATGGCCATTCCCACCTTCCTCGCCGACCTCCGCGCCCTCGTCGGCACCCGCAAGCTCTGGCTGAGTGCCGCCGCTGCCGTCGTCTTCGACGACCGGGGCCGGGTGCTGCTCGCCCAGCGGGCCGACGACGGCCGCTGGGCGCTGCCCGGCGGCATCCTCGAACCGGGGGAGCAGCCCGCCGACGGGGTGGTGCGCGAGTGCCTGGAGGAGACCGGTGTCGAGGTCGTCCCCGAGGTGCTCGCCGCCGTGCGCGTCACGGACGACGTCACCTACCCCAACGGCGATGTGACGCAGTACCTGGTGCTCGTCTTCCGCTGCCGCCCGGTCGGTGGCGAGGCCCGGGTCAACGACGACGAGTCGCTCGCCGTCGGCTGGTTCGACCTGGACGACCTGCCGCCGATGATCGACCAGGAGCACGAGTGCCTGCGCCAGGCCCGGGACTCCCAGGGGGCGACCCTCTTCGAGTGGGACGGCAAGGAGCGCCCGTGACCGGCGACCCGGCCGCAGAAACCGCACAGCCCGCCCCGCCCGGACGACCCGCACGGCCGGTAGAACCCGGACGACCCGCCCCGCCAGGACGACCCGCGCAGCCGGCAGAACCCGGACGACCCGCCCCGCCCGGACTGACCGAAGTCCCGCTGTCCGACGGGCCGGTGGAGTTCCGCGGCGCGCTGCACCTGGAGCGCACGGCGGTCGGCCTGCGCCCCTGGCGGCTGCCCGCATGGACGGGCGCGCAGGCCCCGGGCGACGCGCTGCGCCGCGTGGCGATGATGCCGTCCGGCGTGCGGCTGGCCTTCCGGACGGCGGCGACGGTGCTCGAACTCGCCCTGCACGCGCCGCCGGAGTCCCCGTACCCGGGCGCCGTCGAGCTGATGCTGGACGGTGTCCGGGTCGGCCGGGCCGCGCTGCCGGCGGCGGGAGGCCCGGCCGTCCTGCGGTTCGACCCGGGGGCCTCGGACGGCGGGCGCGAGGTGGAGCTGTGGCTGCCGCAGTGGACCTCCGTCGAGCTGGTCGCGCTGCGCGCGGACGCCCCGGTCCACCCGCCCCGGCCGACCGGGCGGCTCCGCTGGCTGCACCACGGCAGTTCGATCAGCCAGGCCCCGGAGGCGGACTCGGCCGCCGACGTCTGGCCGTGGATCGCCGCCGGGCGGGCCGGCGTCGACCTGCTCAACCTTTCGCTGGCCGGCAACGCCCATCTGGACCCGTTCACCGCCCGCACCGTCCGGGACCAGCCGGCCGACCTGATCAGCCTCAAGATCGGGATCAACGTCATCACGGCGGCGTCGTTCCGCCGGCGCACCTTCGTCCCGGCCGTGCACGGCTTCCTGGACACCGTCCGCGAGGGGCACCCGGACACCCCGCTGCTGGTCGTCTCCCCGCTGTTCTGCCCGCCGTTCGAACGGACTCCGGGGCCGGCGGGGTACGAGCCGACGGCGGACGGGCGCCGGTTCACGGCGCTCGGCGACCCCGCCGACACCGCTGCGGGTGCGCTCACCCTGGAGGTGGTCCGCGCCGAGCTGGCCGCGATCACCGCCGCCCGGGCGGCCACCGACCCGCACCTGCACCACCTGGACGGGCTCGCGCTCCTGGGCCCGGAGGACGCCGACGGACTGGGCGACCTGCTGCACCCGAAGCCGGCCGGGCACCGGCGGATCGGCGAGCGGTTCGCCGCACTCGCCTTCGGCCCGGGCGGGCCCTTCGCCTCCGCCGCGGCCACGCCCTGAAGGGGTGCCACGGAGCACGGCCGCCGTGCTCCGTGGCCGCCCTCCTCCGCGCACGGCCGCCGTGCTCCGAGGGATGCCTCAGAGCGTCCGGAACCACTCCGCCGTGCGCTCCAGCCCCTCGCGCAGCGGCACCGGCCGGATGTCCGGAAAGAGCGCACGCAGCCGGGAGTCGTCGGCCTGGGAGTCCCGGACGTCGCCGGGCCGGGGCTCGGTGTGGGCGACCTCGACGGGGTGGCCGAGCGCGTGCACCACCCGTCGGACCACCGCCTCGGCGATCACCTGGGTGACGGCACCGACGTAGGTGAAGTCCCGGCTCTGGCCGCCGTACCCGTGCACGGTCAGCGGACGCCCGGCCAGCGCCGCGTCCAGGAAGGCGGGCACCACCGCGGCGTAGGCGTGACCGGCCGGCTGGAGCGGGCCGAACACGTTGAAGAACCGCAGCGGCAGCACGCCGAGCCCGTAGCAGTGGTGGAAGGCCGCCAGGTAGGCCTCGGTGGCCAGCTTGCTCACGGCGTACGGGCTCATCGGCGCGGTGCGCATGGTCTCGCGCTTGGGCAGTTCGCGGTTGGCGCCGTAGACCGAGGACGAGGAGGCGGCGGCCACGTACAGACCGCCGGCCCGGCGGGCCGCTTCCAGGACCTCCAGGGTGCCGGTGGCGTTGGCGTGGTGGCTGGCCAGCGGGTCGGCCACCGAGCGCGGGACGGAGGGTGGCGCGGCCAGGTGCACCACCGCGTCGGCGCCCGTGAACGCCTCGTCCAGCAGGGCGGGTTCGAGGATGCTGCCCTCCAGGAGGACGGCGCCGGTGCCCGCGAGGTTGGCCTTGCTGCCCGTGGACAGGTTGTCCACCACCCGGACCTGGTCCACCTCGGGGCGGGTCAGCAGGGCCCGGACCAGGTTGGCTCCGATGAATCCGGCCCCGCCGGTGACGACCACGCGCATGGCTGAGGTTCCCCCTCCGACCGTCCGGCCCGCCCGGCCGACCGGTCCTGCCCGATGGTAGCCGGGCGGTCACCTGCCGTGGGGTGGAACGCCGAGAAGTACCCCGCGGGGAAGGGGCGGTGACGTGGGCTCAGTCCTTGTGCTGGCGGTACGCCTCCTCGGCGGCGTCCAGCACCGCGGCGAGGTCGCCGCCCGCGGTGGCGGTGGCGACGGCCGCGACCGCGCCCTCCACGAACGGGGCGTCGGCGAAGCGGACCGGGAACGGCAGGCCGTGCTCGTCGGCGTCGGCGAGCAGCGCGCGGACGGTCGACACCGCGCCGCCCAGGTCGGCGAGGATCACCACGCCGTGGCCCTGGTCGACCCGGCGGGTGGCGGCGGCCACCAGGACGGCACTGATGCCGGGGCCGGAGACCAGGTCGCCCCCGGTCCCGGCGACCGGGGCGGGAGCGTCGGAGTCGGCGAGTGCGAGCGCCAGGGCCCGGACGGCCACGGCAAGCTCCTGGCTGTGCGAGACCAGCACGATTCCGACCCGCCCGTGTGTGGGTGGCCGGCTGGGCGTCGGACGTGGCAGCGGGGTGCGCGAGGGCGGTGTGCGGGGCGCCGGGGGGTGGGCCGAGGGGGCTTCGGAGATGGGGATGACATCGGCGCGGGTGCCGTCCCGGCGGCTCATCGGCTGCTCCTGTGGGCGCGGGGTGGGGGATGCGGGGTGCGGGTGGTGTCTCGTCGGTGCGGGCTCGCGGTGCGGGCTCGCGATGCGGGGCGGGGGTACGGGGTGGGGGTACGGGGTGGCGGCGCGGGCTCGCGGTTCGGGCTCGCGGTTCGGGCTCGCGGTTCGGGCTTCCCTCACTCTGGCAGCTCCCGTGCCGCCCGCCCGCGCGGGACACGCTCCGCGGGGCTCGCGCCGGGGGGTGGGCGTGCAGCACACGGGTGATGCCCGGGGGGCGGGGGCCGGGCCTCCGCCCCGGTCGGGGGAGTCCTCGGCAACCCGCTGACCGGCGCGGCGGCGATGGCTAGGCTGGCCCCGGAAGACCGTCGGGAGGAGACCAGTAGTGGCAGCCAACATCGGGACTGACGTGGAATCGGCCGCAGGGGTGGCCGGGGTGGGTGGAGTGCCGGCGCCCGGCGCGGCACCGGAGCTCGCACCGAACGGGAAGCCGAAGGTCGACTTCAGCGGGGCCACCTGGCTGTGCAGCAGCCAGGGCGTCGGGGACGTCCAGATCGCCTTCGTCGACGGGTACATCGGTATGCGGGACGGTCGCCAGGAGGACGGCCCGGTCCTGGTCTTCACGCCGGGGGAGTGGCGGGCCTTCGTGCTCGGCGCCCGGGACGGGGAGTTCGACCTCACCTGAGGTCCCGCACCAGGACCTGTCCGGGGCCTCGCCCGAGGCCTGAGGCCTGAGGCCTGAGGCCCGAGGCCTGAGGCCCGAGGCCTGAGGCCCGAAGCCCGAGGCCTCAGTCGAGTCCCGGGACCTCTCCGAGACCCGGGCCTCTCCCAGGGCCGCATGCGGCCCTGTTCCCGGATTCTCGCGCGTGCCTGTTCCCAAGGCCTCGCCCTGGCCGGTTCCCGAGGGCGCCGGACACCGGATACCGGACGGGCCCCGGTCGGGGGCCCGCCCCGGCGCGCGCTCGTGCATCGGGGGTGCATCGGTCCGATCTCGTTTGAGCGTACCCCGTCATTATTTCTGTTGACTGTTAGACAAACGCAGCTCAGAGTATGAGCACAGGCAGACGCCGTGCCCACCGCCCCCACGCGGCCAGACACGGCGCCTGCTGTGCAGCCCGGCAGTGCTGCCAGGCCTGCCTCCCAGTCATCCCCTGCGCACCGGGGGTGCGTCGGCCGTTCCCGACCCCACAAGGGGGCCGGCAGTCGCCGGGAGGCTGGCACCGAAGCCGAGAGCGACTCGGAGTCGGTACCGGGTGCTCGGGACCCGCACGCCCCCACGCGGCGGCGTCCCGAGCAGATCCGCGGGAGCGACGGGCCGGGGCCCCGCGGACCTTGCTTGTGTGGCATGGAACTGTTGGCTTGTGTGTTGTGCTCGCTGTGCTGTGCGGTGTGCGACGACGAAGCTGGGTGCTCGGCGGATCGGCACGACGATGTGCACAGTGAGGGATACGCGTGTAGGGCCGCGTTGCGACATGCCGTCCCCCCGGAGGGTGAAACCCAGAACGGCCGTCGTGCTGAACCGAACGTAGCCCGGACGGTTGCTCAGAGTCAACATTGGTCTCTGAGCGTGGATCTCCGTCCGGTGCCCCACCCACCCCGTGAGAGCGGTGTGCCGGGCACGTACGATGTTCCCATGTCTTTTCTCCGCCGTCGCTCCGGACAGCCCGCCGGCCCGGACTTCGACGTGCTCGCGATGGACCCGGGCGACTGGCCCGGCGACTTCGGTGCGGCCATGATGACCGGTCCGGACGGCTCCTGCCAGGGGATTTTCCTGCGCTACGACCTGTTCGGCGGTAGAGGCCCGGCGATGTTCATCGGCAATCTCCCCGAGGGCTCGCCGGCCCGCGACACCGGGGACGACGTGCCCTTCGAGGTCCGGCAGCTGCTCGCGGCACTGGAGAACGAGGAACCGGTCGAGTTCGTCTCGGCCGAGGACTTCCCGGTGATGCTCGGGGACGACCTGCTGATCGTGAAGAAGGTCAAGGTCAGCGAGGGTCGGGTGTTCTGCTCCCAGTTCGGGCGCAGCGACGGCGTCCAGGTCACCATCGCCTCCTGGGACCGACCGATTTCGGACGACCTCTACCAGCTGCTCAAGCCGCTCCCGGCGGACATGTTCCAGCAGGGCTGACCGGCGCCGCCCCCGGCGTCCGCTTCGCTCCCTGGTGCCCGCTTCGCTCCCTCGTGTCCACTTCCGTGTCCGCTTCGCCCGCGGTACCCGCTTCGGCCCGTCCTGCCGGCTTTCGTTCCCGGCCGGATTCCCGATCGGGTGGGGCCGGGGAGCTTGGGGGCGTTGGGGGCCTCGGAGGCGCCGGGAATCGGGGGGACGGGCGGGAGCGGCGGGGCCGTCCCGCGCCCCGGGCGCTGCTTGACGGTTTCGATCACCGCTTCGTACAGTCGCGAACATGTCGTGCCGTCTCCCGCTGCTGACCCGCCGCAGCTATCTGGACCTGCGGCGCACCGCCAGCGCGGCGTGTCCGGGCCACTGAGGGGGACTCGTCCCCGAGGCGGCGGGCGGCCGGCCGAGCGGTCGGCGCCGATCCGGGGGCGGGCGTTCCGCTGACCTCCGGTGCCGCCAACCCGGTACCGCGCGCCCCGTCCGGCGTGCCGCCCGCAGTTGCCGAGCCCACGCTGCCGCCCGGAGGCACCAGCACCATGACCAGTACCGCGACCGCCGTCGCCGCCGACCAGTCGCCCGTCGCCACCGCCCTCGCCGGGCTGCCGCGGGTCGTCGACCTGCTGGCCGCCCGGGCCGAGGAGCACGACCGCGACGCCACGTTCCCGTACCAGGGCATCGAGGCGGTGCACGAGGCCGGACTGCTCACCCTCACCGTCGCCCAGCGGTACGGCGGGCCGGGCGGCACGCTCGCCGACACCGTCCGGGTGCTTGCCCAACTCGGGCGCGGAGACGCCTCGGTGGCCGTGGTCACCGCGTTCACCCTGCTCCGGCACGCCGAACAGGCCCGGCTCGCGAGCTGGCCGACGGCCGGCTACCGGCGGCTGCTCACGGAGTCCCGTCGCGGGCCCGCGCTGGTCAGCACCCTGCACGCGGAGCCCGGCGGCCAGGGCGGTGCTCACGGGGGTGCGGTTCCGGCCACGGTGGCCCGGTGGGACGGCGACGGGTGGCTGCTCACCGGCCGGAAGACGTACTGCGCCGGCGCCGAGGCGCTGACCTGGATGGCGATCACCGCACGGACCGACGAGCCGGTGCCGCGGGTCGGGACCTTCCTGGTCCGCGGCGAGAGCGAGGGCGTCGAGGTCGACCCGACCTGGGACCAACTCGGCCTGCGGGCCAGTGCCAGCCACGACGTGGTGCTGGACTCCGTCCGGGTGCCGGCCGAGCTCGCCCTCGGGCTCGCGGTACCGAAGTCCGCCGCCGGAACGGCCCCTTCGGGAACCGGAACCGGCTCTTCGGGAACCGCCTCCGCGGTGGCCGGAACCACCCCTTCGGGAAGCGGAGTTGTCGGTTCCACCGTGCCGGCCGTCGAACTCACCCGGGCCTGGCACGACCTGGCCCTCTCCGCGATCGCGCTCGGGGTGGCCCGCTCCGCCGAGGACTGGCTGGTGCGCTTCCTGCACCAGCGCACGCCGGCCAACCTGACCGAGCCGCTCGGCAGCCTGCTCCGGTACCGCTGCGCGCTCGGCGAGATCGAGGCCCAGCTGATCGGCGCGGAGGAGTTGGTCAACGGCCTTGCCCCGCGCGTCGACAGGGGCGAGCCGGACGCCGTCGCCCGGACCGGGCCCGCCCATCTGCTGGTCACCCGGGCCGCGACGGCCGCCGTCCAGCAGGCCGTCGCGCTCACCGGCAACCCCGGCCTCAGCCGGCGCCACCCGCTCGAACGCTACCTGCGCGACGTGCTCAGCAGCCGGGTGCACTTCGCCCCGGACGAGGCCGTCCTGGACACCGTCGGCCGGGCGGCCCTCGACCGCGGGGCCCGGCCCTGAGGACCGGGCCCCGTCAGCAGGCCTGACGGGCGCTCAGCGCACCCGGTGCAGCCGGCGCACCCTCGGTGCAGGCGGCACACCCTCGGTGCAGCGCACCCCTCGACAGCGCACGCCTCGGTGGTGGACGCCCCAGCGGCGGACGCCTGCCTCAGCGCGTGCCGACCGCGGCGCGGACCGCACGGCGGGCCAGTGCGGCGTCGTCGTACAGCCGACGGATCATGATCCGCTGCTCCTCGCCCGCCCCCGGCACGTCGTAGAGCCGGATCTCCCGCATCAGCACCAGCACCAGGTTGACCAGGAACGCGTCCCGGGCCAGCGTGCCGCCGCTCTGGGCGAGTTGGCTGATCTGGCGGCGGGCCGCGGTGTCCCCGGAGAGGACGCTCCACAGCACCGCCAGGTCGTAGCCGGGCAGGTACCAGCCGGCCTGCTCCCAGTCGACCAGCACCGGCCCGGAGGGCGCCAGCAGCATGTTGCTGAGCAGCGCGTCGCCGTGGCAGAGCTGGAGCGGGGTGTGGCCCAGGCCGTGCAGCAGGCCGCGGAGGTCGCCGGCGTCCCGGTCGGTGAGCTGGCCCACCGAGTGGTACCGGGCGATCTCCAACTGGTAGTCCAGGCGCGGCTGGAAGACGTCGGTCGGCGGCCGCCACAGGTTGAGCGTCCGGACGGCGGTGAGCAGCGCCCGGACCTCGCCCGGGGTGGGCGCGTTGACCGGGTGGCGCTCCCGGGCGGCCGGACGGCCGGGGACGCGTTCCACGACGAGCACGCAGCGGTCGTGGTCGGCCGCGACCAGCCGGGGCAGCCGCACCGGCGGACGGTGCCGGACGAACGCCCGGTACACCGCGACCTCGTGGTGGAAGTCGGCCACCAGCTGCTCGAAGTACTCACTCCGCACCGCCTGCGGCGCCAGGCACTTGGCGACCACCGGCGCCCGCCCGATGGTGCCCGCCACCAGGATGTGGCGGCTGCCCTCGCGCAGGACCTGGCGCGGGGTGAAGGCGGGGCATATCCGCGCGACGCCGGCCAGCGCGGCCCGGACCGCCGGGGTCTGCAGCGCCGACGGGTCGATCCGCTCGGGGCCGCCGGCCTGCCCGGGCCGCATCGGCTGACGCAGCATCCGGCCGTCGCCCGGCCGGGCGGCCGGGATCCGTGCGCCTCCCGGCAGGACGGAGTCGGGGGCGCGCAACCCCAGTGCCGTACGGGCGGCCTGGCCCCGCGCGTCCGCGGACCGGCCGTCGGTGCCGCGCGGGGCCGCAGGGCGGCTCGGCGGCGGGACCTGCTTGGGGCCGGGACGGCCGGTGGCTGCGGTGGGGGGGCGCAGCGCGGTGCGGGTCGCGGTCGGCGAGGGGGAGGTCGCTGAGGGGTACATGGGGTGAGGGAGGTCCCTTCCTGTCCGTCGGCGGGTGCGCCCCGCGGTGCGGGGAGGGCCGGTGCCGCGTGCTTCCTGGCGTGACGGCGGCCCTGTCTTCGGTGCGGTGGGTGGAGCGCGGGCGCCGGGCACGGACGCGGGGCCGAAGCCCCTTGCTGCGGCGGTGTTCCGACCGTCCGCACCCTGGGGAATGCGGTCGGCCGGACTGCCGTGGCCGTGCCCGGCGCCCCCGCGCCACCCGGCCGCGCCACCCCCTCGGGTGAGGACCGGGGACGCCCCCTGACACGGGCGGGGGAGCCCCGCCGTGGCCTGGGGCGCCGCCCGACCCGAGGGGCGAGGTGGCGCACCTCTACATCACACCCGGACGGCACTGGTTGGTAATGTGGCGGACCCTGGCGAAGCCTGGCGAATGCTCGCCTGGCACATGACGGAGCCTCTAGCCTCGAACCAGCCGAGGAACCTGGGGGCTTCACGTGAGCAGGGAACCCAACACCCGACTCGCCGACCTGTTCGTCCTGACCGGATGGTCGAAGGGCGAGCTCGCGCGGCTGGTCAACAGGCGTGGCGCCGCGATCGGACAGCAGCAGCTGTCCACCGACACCTCGCGGGTCCGGCGGTGGATCGAGCAGGGGGAGATCCCGCGCGATCCGGTGCCGAGGGTGCTGGCAGCCGTGTTCACGGAGCGGCTCGGCCGTGTCGTCACCACTGAGGACCTCGGTCTGGAACGACACCGGCCCACCAGGACCGGAGCGGCGCAGCCCGCAGCACATCCATGGGAGCCGGATCGTACGGCCGCGGTCCTCACCGAGTTCACGGGAATGGACCTCATGCTGAACCGACGTGGATTGGTGGGCGCGGGTGCCGCGCTCACGGCCGGGGCGGTCGTCGCCGACTCCCTGAAGGGCTGGCTGGGCGGGGACGCGGTCGCGTACGCGGCCTCCGTGCCCGGGCCGCGACCGGTGGTCACCGGGCAGGGCGCCGCCCGTCCGGTGGTGGACGTGTACGACGCGGGCCCGGTCGGGCTCGACGAGGTGGAGGCGCTGGAGCGTTCGGTGCAGGTGTTCCGCGCCTGGGACGCCGCCCGCGGCGGCGGCCTCCAGCGCAAGGCGGTGGTGGGCCAGCTCAACGAGGTGGGCGGGCTCCTGACGCACCGCCACAGTCCCGCAGTGGAGCAGCGGTTGTGGCTGGTCGCCGCCAACCTCGCGGTGCTGGCCGGCTGGATGTCGCACGACGTCGGCCTGGAGCCCACCGCGCAGCGGTACTTCGTGATCGCCGCCGAGTCGGCCAAGGAGGCCGGCGACCGTCCGCGGGCCGGCGAGGCGATCTCGCGCGCGGCCCGGCAGATGGTCCACCTCGGCAGGGCCGACGACGCGCTCGACCTGATGTCGGCGGCGAAGGCCGGCGGCGGCCAGGTGCTGCCCAGAACCCGGGCGATGCTCAACACCGTGGAGGCCTGGGCGCACGCCTCGATCGGGCACTCCCAGGACACCTGGCGGCTGCTCGGCGAGGCCGAGGACCTCTTCGCCGAGGACGTCCCCGAGCCGCCGCCGTCCTGGATGCAGGTCTTCGACGAGGCGGAGCTGCGCGGCATGCAGGCGCTGGTGCTGCGCACCCTGGCCGAGCACGACCCGTCGGCGGCCGTGCAGGCCCGGAACCAGGCCGAGCGGGTGATCGAGCTCCGGGAGGGCACCGGCCAGCTGCGCTCGGCGCTGTTCGACCGGATCACCCTGGCCTCGGTCCACTGGCTCACTGGTGAGCCGGACGCGGCGGAGTTCCAGGCCAAGATGGTGATGAACCTGATCGGCCAGAACTCCTCGCACCGCACCTGGGACCGGCTGCGCGAGATGTACCGGCTGACCGCCCGCTACCGGGGGATGCCGGTGGTGGACGAGCTCCGCGCGGAGCTGGGGCGGGAGTTGCGGCAGGCGGACGCCAAGAACCGGCCGAAGCTCGCCTGAGCCGGCCCGCCGGTGGTCCGGTCGTCCAGGGAAACGGCGGCTCGGGCGTACGGCGGTGTCAGCGGCCTGCTCGTACGGCGGCTCGGGCGTACGGCGGTGTCAGCGGCCTGCTCGTACGGCGGCTCGGGCGTACGGCGGTGTCAGCGGCCTGCTCGTACGGCGGCTCGGCGGTCCGTGGATCCGGTCCGGGGTTGGGCCGGGACGGGCCCGCGTCGGCCTGTGTCGTCCTGCGTGGGCCGTTGGCCGAGGCGTGGTCGGCGGTTCGGGTGCCGCCGGTGGTTCAGCGGTGGTCGACGACGGGACGCAGCAGCAGGCGCAGTGCGGTGACGGTGCCGTCGGTGCCGAGCACGGGCTCGCCCGCGCACTCGATCGCGCCGCGACCGCCGCAGGGGTGGCGGACCTGGAGGGTGCCGTAGGCGTGCCGTCCGTGGACCAGTGCGTCGGTCATCATCCGGCGCAGCTGCGGCCGGTCCGGCTCGTCGACGCGGTCGGGCAGCCGGTCGAGGCTGAGCGGGCCGCGTCCCGGGTCGCACCCGAGCAGCCGGAACACCTCGTCGGACCACCGGATGTCGTCGGTGAGGAGGTCCCACTCGGCCGAGCCGACTCCGGGGCCGGACGGCGCCTGTGTCGTGCCGTGCGCTCTGTCGTCCACTCTGCCGTCCACCGCGTCGTCGGCCGCCCCGGTCTCCGGTCCCGTGCCCGCCCCGCCGTCGGCCGGGCGGCCCGTCGGGGTGCCCGGTGCGGTCCGGGCGCCGCCGGCCGTCCGGCTGTCCGCCGGCCCGTCCGCCACGGCGGTGCCCGGCGGGCGGCCGGTGGTGCTGGGCATGTTCATGACGTTTCCGATGATCGAGTGACGGTGGCGTTACAGCCTGTCCGGGTGGTGAGAAGACTGTCGCACAGCGACCTCACCCCTGCGGGGGATTTGGGCAGATCTCTGGCAAAATTCCTCCGGCATATGCCAAACGGACAGAAGGGTCCATTGCCCTGTGTGCGGCGGGGTGTCCGAGGCGGTAACCTTCGGTGATTCCGGCGCCCGGGCGCCCACCGCAGTACCGACCAGTGACCCCGGCGACGGAAATCCCGTTGCCACTACGACCGCCGCAACGGATGCTGACCTCATGTTCGAGCCAGTGATAGCACCCAGTGCCAGCCTCCTCGGCCTCCTTCAGCGAGGCCGCGGTGACGGGCAGCTCCATGCGCTGGCCGCCGACCGCACCGAGGCCATCGCCGCGCTGGAGGAGTGCGTCACCAGGGACCCGAGGGCCGACTGGCAGGTCGAGAACCGCTCCCTCTACTACGCACGCCTCTACATGGAGTTGGAGGCGCCGCTCGGCGGCATCGAGGACCACCTCCACGACCCGGAGGACCTCCTCGACGACGACGAGACCCGCACGGGCCTCGCCCTCTCCGTCCTCGGCCACCTCGCCGCCTACGGCCGGCGCGACGCGCTGCTGATGCTGCGCGAGTACGCCGCCACCGGCACCAACTGGGCCTGGGCCCTGGACGAGCTCGCGCTGCGGGACGACGACCGTGGCCTGCTGCTGCTCGGCACCGCCGTGCTGGACCGCTTCCCGCCGGGCCCCGAGGGCGACGCCGAGCTGCGCGAGTTCATCCGCGGCGCGTACGAGCCGCGGCCGTGGCGGCTCTGGGCGGCCTACCACCCGCGGGTCGCCGCGGCGAGCGAGCAGTCCCCCTTCGACCTCTGGCAGCGCCAGCTCAACCGCAGCGGTGTCACCCCCGGCTGGTCCACCGCCGACGTGCTCGCCTGGGCCGACCAGGGTGAGCTGGGCGGCCTGAGCGCCGGGGCCTTCGCCCGACAGCCCGACCGCCCCGAACCGGCCCGCGAGGCCGGCGACCTCACCGGCCCCGACGCCGTGGACCGCCGCGCCGCCGCTGCCGCGCGCTGCCTGGCCGCCGTGGTCCGCCCCGAGGACCGTCCGGCCGTGCTGGAGGCCGCCCGCAGCGGCCTGCCGGGCGCCCGCCGGGCAGCGCTGCGCTACCTGGTCGACCAGCGCGACCCGGCCGCCGCCGGCCTGATCGAGGCCGCCGCCGCCGACGTGGACGACCGGATGGTGCGCGCCGCACTGGAGCTGCTCGGCCGGATGCGCGGCCCCGAGGTGCTGGCCCACGCCCGCCGCTGGGCCGATCCGACCACCGGCGGCGCGGACAGCGCCCTCGGCGAGGCCGCCGTCCAGCTGCTCGCCGACGCCGGCGAGCCCTGCGACGCGCCCCTCGTGGTGGCCGGCCTGCGCCGCTGGATCTCGGTGCGCGGGGTGACGGGCACCGGTTCCGGGCTCGGGGCGCTGGTCGACGGTGCGGGGCGGCTTGCCGCCGCCGAAGCCGTCCCCGTCCTGCGCCACATCTACGGCGAGGCCGCCTCGTCCGAACTGCGGGGGCGCGCCGCCCAGGCGCTCGCCGCGACCGACGTGCACTTCCCCGAGGGCCCGGCCGTCGAGTGCCTCTGGGACTGCGAGGAGTCCACCCGGGAGCTCGCCGCGAGACACGTCGCCACCACCGGCGACGCCCGTGTGCTGGAGCGCCTGCGCCGGCTCGCCGCCGATCCGGCCGAGGAGGCCGAGGTCCACGCCGCCGTGCGGGGCCGGCTGACCGCCGCCCGCGAGCGCAGCCGGTAGCCACCCGGCGGGGGCGCCACGGGCGCCCCGGGGCCAATCCCGAGCCGCCTACGGGCCGGGACGGGGGCCGAGGCCACGTGCCCGAGCCGCCCGTGTGCCTGGCCCACCTGTGAGCCTGAGCCGCCTGCGGTCCTGAGCCGGCTGTGTGCCGCCTCTGTGCCGCGGCCGAGCTGCGGCCGAGCTGCGGCCGCGCGCCGCCGGCCTGCTACCGCGTCGTTCGGGGGCCGGATTGCTTCCTGGACGACGAAACGGGCCGGGGCACCTGAAGAGGTGCCCCGGCCCGCTGCTGTCGGTACGAGGGGACCGGTGGGGTGGAACCGCTGGACGGCGCTGCCGGGCTTAATCGCCGGGCTGAATCGCCGGGGGTTGGACTGCTGGGTGGAAGCGCTGGAACCGCGTTCTACTTCACGACCCCGGCGTCGGGCGCCAGAGTGCCGATGCTCACCAGCACGATGATCAGAATGCCGAGCGCCACGCGGTACACCACGAACGGCATGAAGCTGTTGTTCGAGATGTACTTCAGGAACCAGGCGATCGCCGCGTAGCCGACCACGAAGGCGATCAGGGTCGCCAGGACGGTCGGTCCCCAGGCCGGGGCGGGGCCCTCGCCGATCTTGAACAGCTCCAGCAGGCCGGAGGCGAGCACCGCCGGGATCGCCAGCAGGAACGAGTACCGGGCCGCCGCCTCGCGGCTGTAGCCGAGCAGGAGGCCGGCGCTGATGGTGCCGCCCGAGCGGGAGACGCCGGGGATGAGCGCCAGCGCCTGTGCGAAGCCGTACCCGGCGGCGTGCGGCAGGGTGAGATCGGTGATCGGCTTGGCGTTCCGGACCGCCCGGGTCCGGTCGGCCACCGCCAGGATCAGGCCGAACACGATCAACGTGGTGCCGATGATCCGCAGGTCACGGAGGTTGGTCTCGATGGTGTCCTGGAACAGCTTGCCCAGGATGCCGATCGGCAGGGTGCCGATGATCACGAACCAGCCCATCCGGGCGTCCTGGTGCGAGCGGAGCGCGGGCCGGAACAGCGAGAGCGTCCACGTCTTCACGATCGAGGCGATGTCGCGGCGGAAGTAGATCAGCACCGCGGACTCGGTGCCGAGCTGGGTCACGGCGGTGAAGGCCGCGCCCGGGTCGTCCCAGCCCAACAGGGCCGAGAAGACCCGGAGGTGGGCGCTGGAGGAGATCGGCAGGAATTCGGTGAGCCCCTGGATCAGGCCGAGGACGGCCCCGTGGAACCATTCGATCACCGGACACCCGCCCGGGGTATCCGTCGGTCGATGCGCATCAGCGGTCCTTGTGTGGTGGTCGGTGCGGGAGCATGCCATCGGCATGCACGGGGCACATGCCGATGGCATGCGAACCGCCGGTCCCGCCCGACGCACGGGTCGCGCGAGGGCCCGGCGCGCGCCTGATGGTACGCGGTGAAGGTGACGGGTTGTCGTTCACCCCCGCTCCGGGCCGACCGCACCGCCCGGACCGTTCTCCGGACGGTGCTCGTGCGTTGCTCGTGCGGTGCTCGTGTGCTGCTCGTCCCCTGTTCAGACGGTGTCCGGCCGTGCCCGCACCCAGACCCGGTCCTCGGTCAGATAGGCGTCCACGGTCAGGCCGGCCTCGGCCAGCGCCCGCTCGAACTCGGCGGTGCTGAGCGGCCGGGAGAGGAAGGTCTGGGTCCAGCGCGCGTCCGGGAACTCGTACTCGACGTGCACCGAGTTCACCCCGTCGCCGACCGGTGTGGACGAGGCGATCCGGACCAGTCCGTCCGGAGGGATCGGGCGCTCGCGCGGCACCTCCAGGTGCCACTCCTCGCCCTCGCGCTGGAGCAGGACGCAGCCGTCCGCCGCGACATGGCGCCGGCAGGTCTCCAGCAGCCGACGCCGGACCACCGGGTCGCCGGCGTGCACCAGGAACGAGGCCAGCAGGACGACGTCGAACTGCTCGCCGAGGTCCAGCTCCTCGATCGGGCTCCGGACGGTCCTGGCCCCGCGCACCCGGGCCAGCATCTCGGCGGACTCGTCCACGGCCGTCACCGCGAAGCCCCGGTCGAGCAGCGGGTGCGTCATCCGGCCCACGCCGCAGCCCAGTTCGAGGATGCTCGCGCCGGCCGGGACCGCCTTCTCGATCACCTCCGGCTCACCCGTGGCCGGCAGTCGGCTGTACATCTCGACGGCGCACCCGTCCGGTGTGATCGCGCCCGGTCCCGTGCCGTCGTAACCCCTGCGTCGCTCATCGGTCATGCGTCCCATCGGAACACGGGTCGGCGGGAGGGGGAAGAGGGCGTCGGAACGAGGGTTGCGGCATACCCCCTGGGGGTATACATTCATCGTCGACGGAGCGAGGAACGAAGCGCCAGAGCAAGCGGAGGACGACATGGCACACCCCGCACAGCACGAACACGAGCAGCACGCGGGCCACCAGCACCACCAGCACCACGAGCACCACGGCCACCCGGCCGGTCACGAAGGTCACGCCGGCCATGTCGGACACGACGCGCATGCGGACCATGCCGGCCACGGTGCGGTGCACGGCGGCGGGGCAAGCTGGCGGACCGCCGCGCAGGCCACCCTGCACTGCCTCACCGGCTGCGCCATCGGCGAGATCCTCGGCATGGTGCTCGGTACCGCGTTCGGCCTGCACAACGGTGCGACCGTGGTGCTCTCGGTGCTGCTGGCCTTCGTCTTCGGCTACGCGCTCACCATGCGCGGCGTGCTGAAGGCCGGCCTGGACGTCGGGGCCGCGGTGAAGGTCGCGCTGGCCGCCGACACCGTGTCGATCCTCGTGATGGAGCTGATCGACAACACCGTGATGGTCACCGTCCCGGGGGCGATGGACGCCGGACTCGGCGACCTGCTGTTCTGGATCGCGCTGGCGGGCTCGCTCGTCCTCGCCTTCGGCCTGACCGTGCCGGTCAACAAGTGGATGATCGGGCGCGGCCGCGGCCACGCGGTCGTCCACGCCCACCACCAGCACTGACCCCGTACCCCGAGGCGCCGGGGAACTCGCCTGCGGCCCGCACCGACCGTTCGACGGTCGGTGCG
>NZ_JBHJUK010000164.1:0-17445 GCF_042266225.1 Kitasatospora sp. NPDC056181 | reverse complement strand
GCTCGGTGGTCGCCGCCGAGCTGGTCGCCCCGGACAGGAAGGCCGGCGCCATCGCCACCATGTTCACCGGGTTGACCGTCGCCAACATCGTCGGCGTCCCGCTGGGCACCTTCATCGGCCAGGCCGTCGGCTGGCGCACCACCTTCGGGGTCGTCGCCGCGCTCGGCGTGATCGGCCTGCTCGGCATCGCCAGGCTGGTACCCGCCATGCCGCGCACGGAGGGCGCCCACCTGCGCCGGGAGCTCACCGCGTTCCGCAACCCGCAGGTGCTGCTCGCGATGGCCATGACCGTGCTCGGCTTCGGCGGCGTCTTCGCCGCGATCACCTACATCGCCCCGATGATGACCCACGTGGCCGGCTACTCGGACGGCGCGGTCACCTGGCTGCTGGTGCTGTTCGGTACCGGCATGTTCCTCGGCAACCTGCTCGGCGGCCGCTACGCAGACCGCAGGCTGATGCCGCTGCTCTACGCCACCCTCGGCGGACTCGCCGTCGTCCTGGCACTGTTCACCCTGACGGCGCACAACAAGATCCTCGCCGCCGTCACCATCATGCTCGTCGGGGCGCTCGGCTTCGCCACCGTCCCGCCGCTGCAGAAGCGGGTGCTGGACCAGGCGCACGGCGCGCCCACCCTGGCCTCGGCCGTCAACATCGGCGCGTTCAACCTCGGCAACGCGCTCGCGGCCTGGCTCGGCGGCATGGTCATCTCCGCCGGCCTCGGCTACACCGCCCCGAACTGGGTCGGCGCGGCACTCGCCGCCGCGGCCCTGGTCCTCGCCCTCTGGTCCGCCGCCCTGGAGCGCCGCGGCCCCGCACAGGACGCTGTGGCCGGCGCCGCCGCTCCCGCCCCGGCCCCCGCTCCCGCCCTCCGCTGACCCCTCGCCCCACCTTCCTCGTCACCCCCTCCCCAGGAGAAGCACCACTGTGCGCACCACCGCAGTCACTCCGCTGACCACCGCCGACGCCGAGACCCTCGTCGCGGCCGCCCGCGACGCCGCCGGGACGGCCGGGATCCCGGTCAGCGTCACCGTCCTCGACGCCGGCGGTCACCTGCTCGCCTTCCGCCGGGACGACCGGGCCGTGCTGATCTCCGGCGAGACCAGCACCCGCAAGGCGTACACCGCCCTGCAGCTCAACTCCCCCACCGCCGACCTGGTCGACCTCGTCAAGCCCGACGGGCCCTTCCACTCCCTGCCCACCGCGCTCGACCGGCCGCTCCTGTTCATCGCCGGCGGCATCCCGGTCCACCGCGACGGCCACCTGATCGGCGCGATCGGCGTCGGCGGCGGCGCCCCGGAGCAGGACCACGGCTTCGCCACCACGGCCCTCGAAGAACTCGCCCGATGACCCGCACCGGCGCGAGGTCCTCGCCGACCAGCGGAGACGTCCGGTCGCAGGCACGAGCCGGCCGATCGCAGGCACGGCACGACCCGCCTCAAGGCGGCCAAGCTGGAGACGGCCGACGCGACGGTGTTCCTCCCGACCACCGCTGAAGCCACCGGGCCCGCACCTGAGCGCGCAGCGGCGCCGACGAGCAACCAGCTGGTCGGCCCCGACCACACGGAAGAACGCCCCGGCTCGCAGTCCTGGAGCCGGGGCGTCCCTGTGAGAAGCGCAGGCCAGCCGTCCTGCCGTCGATGGAACAACACTGCTCGCGGTCTGCTCGTTGAGCCAGCCACGAGCGGTGCTCAAACGCCAAGCTCAGCGTCCGCGATAGCTGTTGAGCGTCGTCCCTGCGCCGCTGGCGGACTTCAGGTACTCGTTCTCCGACACCGACTCCGCCAGCTCAACCAACAGTCCGCCGGCCATGGACCTCAGTTCCTTGTTCTTCCAGGCGAGAGCCCCGACAGCGGCGGCGGCCAGAATGCCGAGGCCGAGCTCAACCGCGACCCTGCCTCTGCCGGACTTGCCTTCGGTCGGCCCGACCCCTTCCACAGCCTCAGCGACCTCAGGGGTCTCGATGCCGTCCGCCTCGCGGATGCCGACGTGCCCCGTCCGGTGCAAGTGCTGTCGAAGCTCACCGAGATCGTTGCTCTCGTAGGAGCACGACCCGCATTGGTAGTCGGTCACCACTCAACCCTCTCGCTCCTACGGCGCAATCACAAGGTTGACGACGTGACAGGGTTGTCATGGGGTCTGCCACAACGCCGTTGCGCCGCAGGCCTCGGGGCTCGGGGCTCGGGCCTAGGAAGCCGTTGTCGTACCGAACTTGATTGGCGGGTTTCCGCAGTTCAGGCATGATGCCGGCATGGCGAGGCTTGCTCGGGCGGTTGGGTTGTCTCGTTGGTGGAGGTGCCGGGATGGCGTCGGTGGTGGGTCTCCTGGAGGAGCGGGAGCTGGCCGCGCGTGAGCGCGTGGAGGAGCTTCGGGAGGTGGCGGACCGGGTACTCGCTGAGCTCGCCGAAGCGGAGACGGCCTGGCACGAGTGGCTGATCGCCCGGCAGCGCGTTGGCGAGGTTCTGTCCGGGCCGCGGCCCGGACAGGCAGGTGAAGCTGGCCCGGGAGCCGGTGACTCTTCCGGGTCGGAGCCCGCGACGAACGCGCCCGCCGAGGTTCCCCTACCGAGGGCCGCGCGATCGGGCTCGATCGTCCCGGTGTGGCGTCCCGCGCTTTCCACGGACGCGCTCGCTCCCCACTACCAGCGCATCCTCGCCACGCTCACCGAACAAGCATCCGGCGGGAAGCCAGTGATGTCCTGTCAGGAGATCACTGCTGTACTCGGACTGGATCCGGTTCCGGCAAGTGTGGAAGGGGTTCGGTCGAAGATGAAGCGGCTGGCCGATCGGGGCTGGGCCAACGAGCCCGCCCCGGGACGGTTCACGCTCGCCGCCGGGCCAGCCGGCGGCTCATGAGTATCGTCATCGACCACAGCACCGTCTGCTCATGCACGGCGGGGCAGCGAATCGGTCTCGTCCTCGCGTGATCGCCAACGAAAGAGCAACCGATGCAACCGACTGTCCTATTCGACCTAGACGGCCTTTTGATCGACTCCGAGCCGATCTGGGACGCGGCAAAGCGTGAAGTGTTCGGTCCGCTTGGCCTGCACCTCACAACGGAGATGCAGGCGGCGACGCGCGGGCTGCGGCAAAGGGACATGGTGGCCTACTGGTTCGATCGGGCCACCATTCAAGCCGACCCCGACGACGTCGAGCAGCAGATCGTGGCCGCCGTGTGCCGTGGGCTGGAGGGAGTGGCGCTGAAACCCGGCGCCGAACACGCCGTCGCGGCGTGCGTGCGTGCATCGAGGGCAATGGCCGTCGTGTCATCTTCGCCGGAGTCGGTGATTCGGCATGCGCTCGCGAGCACCGGCCTTGACCGATCTTTCGATGCCGTGTTTTCGGCCGAAGACGACGAACACGGCAAACCCCACCCGGGCGCCTATCTCCGCGCAGCCGCCGCCCTCGGCGCGTCACCCGACGAATGCATTGTGATCGAGGACTCGCTCAACGGCGTCCTCGCTGGCGTGTCAGCCCAGATGACGGTCGTCGCCGTTCCCGAGGCCGCTGATCGCTGTGATCCTCGCTTTGCGATTGCCACTCGGGTACTGGAGTCCCTCAAGGATCTCGATACCTCTGTATTCGGCGCGCATGTGTCCGGGGGGAGCCGGGACGCCACGTGGGCCGCGCGTGCTGCGGATCCTCAACCGTTCCGCGAACCAGATCGTGCTGTATGACGCCCTCGATCGTGGGTTCGGGCCTTCACGGGTTAAGGCCCGAACCCACCTCGGGACGGTTCACGCTCGCCGCCGGGCCGGCCGGCGGCTCATGAGCATCGTCATCGACGACAGCACCATCTGCTCATGCACGGCGGGCAGCGTCTCGTAGTCGCGCACCAGGCGCCGCGAGCGCATCAGCCAGCTCAGCGTGCGTTCCACCACCCAGCGTCTGGGCAGTACCACGAACCCCGAGGCGTCGTCGCTGCGCTTGACGATCTCCAGAGCGAGCCCCAGTTGCTGCTTCGCCCAGCCGACCAGACGACCCGCGTAGCCGCTGTCGGCCCACACCAGGACGATCCTGCGATAGCAGGCCCGGACACGTTCCAGCAGCGGCATCGCGGCGTCCCGGTCCGTCACGTTCGCCGCGGTGACCATCACGGCCAGCAGCAGCCCCAGGCAGTCGACCACGATGCCACCCACACGAGAGCGTAAGACTGCAAGAACAGGGCCTCCTGGTGTGCTCCGGCTTCGACAACCATGAGCTGAACTGGAGGCCCTGCCTTCATGCGCGCACAAGCGAGAGATCACCCGACAGAGTCGCCACACTCGAACCGATGTCCACCATGATCGGTACGACAACAGCTTCTAACGCAACGGTGTCGCTGTTGACGCCAGGTCAGAAGGGCTGCCTCACCCACCCCTCCGAGATCCCGGAGGGGTGGCCCGTCAACGCGTTCGCGCCCCGTCTCCCCGGTGGTGTCGCCGGGGAGGCGGGGCGGGTTGTGCGGGGACCGTCTCGCACCGATTCTCCGGCCGATGCCGGATCGCGCATCCTCTCGACGGCCCCGACCTGCCTCCGTGCTCACGCAGGTCCGTGGCGGTTCCTTGGTGGCACTACGGCCACCACTCCGCTCTCGCGGAACCAGCCTGGGTCAGGCCCGGGACCAGCCCGGCTCAGGCCGGCTCAGGCCCGGTGGTACTGGACCGGGGAGGCGACCTCGCCGCCGAGTTCGCGGGCGGCCCGGCGCGCCCAGTAGGGGTCGCGCAGCAGCTCGCGGGCCAGCAGGGCGGCGTCGGCCTGCCCGGCGGCGAGGATGCCCTGCGCCTGGACGGGTTCGGTGATCATGCCGACCGCCGCCGTGGGCATGCCCGTCTCCCGGCGGACCCGTTCGGCGAAGGGCACCTGGTAGCCGGGGCCCGCCACGACCTTCGCGTCGGGCACGTTGCCGCCGGTGGAGACGTCCAGCAGGTCCACGCCGTGCGCCTGGAGCTCCTTCGCGAGCCGGACGGTGTCGTCGGCGGTCCAGCCCGCGCGGTCGTCCTCGGGGTTCTCCTCCAGCCAGTCGGTCGCGGAGACGCGGAACAGGACCGGAAGGTCGTCCGGCCATACGGCACGGACCGCGTCGACGACCTCCAGGGCGAAGCGGATGCGCCCCTCGAAGGAGCCGCCGTACTCGTCGGTGCGGTGGTTGCTGAACGGGGAGAGGAACTGGTGGACGAGGTAGCCGTGGGCGCCGTGGATCTCGACGACCTCGAAGCCGGCGGCGAGCGCGCGGCGGGCGGCGTCGGCGAACTGCCGGACGACCTCGCCGATCTGCTCCCGGGTGAGTTCCACCGGCGTCGTCGACTTCTCGCTGAAGGCGACGGCACTGGGGGCGACGGGGGTCCAGCCGTGGCCCTCGTCGGGGGCGATCGGCCGTCCGCGGTCCACCCAGGTGCGCTCGGTCGACGCCTTCCGCCCGGCGTGGGCCAGCTGGATGGCCGGGACGCTGCCCTGGGTCTTGAGGAAGGTGGTGATGCGCCGGAACGCGGCGGCCTGGGTGTCGTTCCAGATGCCGAGGTCGTAGGGGGAGATGCGCCCCTCGGGGCTGACGGCGGTGGCCTCGGTGATGATCAGCCCGGTCCCGCCGGCGGCGCGGGCCGCCAGGTGCGCGAAGTGCCAGTCCGTGGGCTCGCCGACCGCGTCCCCGTCCGGGGCCGCGCTGTACTGGCACATCGCCGCCATCCAGACGCGGTTGGGAATGCTGAGCGACCTGAGGGCGAGGGGGGTGAAGAGAGAGGTCATGGCAACTCCTGGAAACGTGACACGAGAGGGCCCTGTGCGTGCTGCGACGGCGGTCCACGACAACTGTGCACCATGTGCAATAGTTGCACGCACTCTCTATCTACGCCAGCCTGATAACCGCGAGCGGGAAAATAAAGCGGGCCCCCGACACCGGGGCCGCGCCGCGCGCCGCCCGTACGACGGGCGGGGCAGGAGCGGGCCACGGGCGGGGGCCTTTCGGCAGGGCCAGGGGCGGGGCCCTTCGACAGGGCCACGGGCGGCGTCCGGCCGGCGGGCGCAGGCCATCCGGCGCAGGCCTCCGGGAGGCGGATCGCCCCCCGGCTGCCGCTACGGCCGGACGGCGCCCATGTAGGGCATGACGCCGATCGGGAGGACCTCGATGTTCTTGCCGGTGCGGGGGGCGTGGATCATCTTGCCGTCGCCGATGTAGATGCCCACGTGGTGCAGGTCGTCGTAGAAGAAGACCAGGTCGCCGGGCTGGAGGTCGCCACGGGCGATGCGGGCGCCGGCGTTCCACTGGTCCTGGGACATCCGGGGGAGCTTGACGCCGGCCGCACGGTAGGCGGCGCCGGTGAGGCCGGAGCAGTCGAAGCTGTTGGGGCCGGTCATGCTCCAGCCGTAGGGCTTGCCGAGCTGTGCGCTGGCGAACTGGATGATGGTGGCGGCGCGGCCACCGGCGGCCGGCGGCGGCGGGGTGCTCATGTCGGGCCGTTCGGCGGAGCGGGAGGCGCGGTCGGCGGCGGCTGCCTGCTGCGCGGCGGCCTTGGCCTTGTCGGCGGACTCCTGGGCGTTGATCTTGGCGCGGTCGGCGGCGCTGAGCTTGTTGAGCAGGGCCTGGGCCTGGGCGAGCTTGGCCTGGACCTGGCTCTTCTGCGCCCCGAGCGAGGCACCGACGGCGTCGAGTTCGGCGAGGGTGGCGGCGGCCTCGGTGCGGTCCTGGTCGAGCTTGCGCTGTTCGTCCTGGGCCTGCTTGAGCAGGTTCGTCTGGGAGTCGGAGACCTGGTTCTGCACCGAGGCGCGCTCCAGGTAGGCGGCCGGGTCGGAGTCGAGCATGAGCTGGATGCCCGGGTCCATGCCGTTGCTGCGGTACTGGTCCGCGGCCACCACGCCGAGCCGGGTGCGCAGTTCGTTCATGGCCTCCTGGCCGCGGGCGACCTTCTCCTGGATCCGGCTGGCCTCGCCCTGGAGCTTCTGCTGCTTCGCCTGGAAGCCGTTGTAGCGCTCGGCGGACTGCTCGGCCTCCTGGTTGAGCTGGTCCACCTGTTCCTTGACGGAGGCGAGGGTGGGGGTGGGCTCGGCATGGGCCGTACCGGAGGCGAGGACCGCGCCGCCGGCCACGGCCGTGGTGAGGACCACCAGGCGGGCCCGGCTCGGGGGGCTGAGCTTGCGACGCTTTCCCATGGCGGTGGGCTCTCCTTCGGGAGGTACTGGAGGGACACTGGAAAAACGCTCGAGGGTGGTTCGCAGGTTCAGTTCGAGTCGCCGGGAATTGCGAAGGGCACGGCGACGGCGAGCCGGGACGTACGCGGGACGCCGTCCCCGCCCGCCTCCTTCGAGGTGGCTCGGAGGAGGCGGGAACGGGGGTTCGGCTTGGCTCAGGGGACGAGGGGCGGGGGTCCGGCCTTCCCCCTGTTCCGGGGCCGTTCCGGACGACCGGCGTGCTCCGTGACACCGCCGCTGACCTCGGGTGCCGCCGCCCGCGGCACTCCTCGCCGCCCGGAGTGCTGGGGCCTCGCCGAATCGAGGGCAAGGTCACACGCGTCTCCCCTCCTGCGTCCTCGCTAACGAGCGCTAACCTGCGGTCATGAAGGTCCCGCCCGAAGGGCTCCCCCTCGCTGCCGAGTTCCCGGCCGCGCACCGTGAGCAGTGGCAGCAGCTCGTCGAGGGCGTGCTGCGCAAGTCCGGTGCCCAGCCTGAGGACGGCGCCGCCGCCGAGCGAGCGCTCACCACCGGCCTCCAGGACGGGCTGCGCGCCCGCCCGCTGTACACCGCCGAGGACACCGCGGCCGAGCCCGGTTACCCCGGTTTCCCCCCGTTCGTCCGGGGCGGCCGGCCGCAGGGCTCCTCGGTCTCCGGCTGGGACGTCCGCCAGCGCCACGCCGACCCCGACCCGCGGCGCGCCAACGAGGCGGTCCTCGCCGACCTGGAGAACGGCGGCAGCTCGCTCTGGCTCGAACTGGGTGGCGACGGCCTGCCGGTCGCGGCCCTCCCTCAGGCGCTGACCGGCGTCTACCTGGACCTGGCCGGCGTGGTGCTCGACGCGGGCGCCGAATTCGCCGAGGCCGCCGAGCAGTTGTTCAAGCTGTACCAGGAGCGCGAGGTCTCCCCCGGCGCCGCCGCCGGCAACCTGGGCGCCGACCCGCTGGGCCTGGCGGCCCGCACCGGCGACGCCGGGCGCACCGACACGCTGCTCACCGACGCCACCGCGCTCGCCGCGCGCTGCGCCGACGGCTACCCGGGCCTGCGCGCGCTGACGGTCGACGCCCTGCCGTACCACGAGGCCGGCGCCTCGCCCGCGCAGGAGCTGGGCTGCTCGCTCGCCACCGGCGTCGCCTACCTGCGTGCGCTGACCGGGGCCGGGCTCTCCGTCGACGCCGCGCTGGGCCAGCTGGAGTTCCGTTACGCGGCCGACGCCGACCAGTTCCTGACGATCGCCAAGTTCCGTGCGGCACGCCGCCTCTGGGCCCGGGTGGCCGAGGTGTCGGGGGCCGCCCCGGAGGCGTCGGCGCAGCGTCAGCACGCCGTCACCTCGGCCGTGATGATGACCGCGCGCGACCCGTGGGTGAACATGCTGCGCACCACGGTGGCCTGCATGGCCGCCGGGGTCGGCGGCGCGGACGCGGTGAGCGTCCAGCCGTTCGACAGCGCACTGGGCCTGCCGGACGCGTTCGCCCGGCGGATCGCCCGCAACACCCAGTCCGTCCTGCTGGAGGAGTCGCACCTGGCCCGGGTGGTCGACCCGGCCGGCGGCTCCTGGTACGTGGAGCGGCTGACGGACGAGCTGGCGCACGCCGCCTGGGCGTGGTTCCAGGAGATCGAGCGGGCCGGCGGCCAGGCGGCCGCGCTGGCGTCGGGCCTGGTCGGCGAGCGGATCGCCGCGACCTGGGCCGAGCGTTCGGCCAGGCTGGCCAAGCGTCGCGAACCGGTCACCGGTGTCAGCGAGTTCCCGAACCTGGACGAGCAGCCGCTGGTCCGCGAGCCGGGCCCGGCCGGGCCGGGCGGCGGGCTGCCGCGGGTGCGCCGCGCCGAGGCGTACGAGGCGCTGCGGGACCGTTCGGACGCCGTCCTCGAAGCGACCGGCGCCCGGCCGCGGCTCTTCCTGGCCTCGATCGGGACCGCCGCCGCGCACACCGCGCGGACCACCTTCGCCGCCAACCTGTTCCAGGCCGGCGGCATCGCGACGACGGCCGTCGAGTCCACCGACCCGGTCGCGTTCGCCGAGGCGTTCGCCGCCTCCGGCGCGCGGGTGGCCTGCCTCTGCTCCAGTGACCAGCTGTACGGCGAGCACGCCGGGGCGGTGACCGCGGCGCTGAAGGCCGCGGGCGCCCGGCGGGTGCTGCTGGCCGGCCGGCCCGGCGAGCAGCGGGAGGCCTACGAAGCGGCCGGCGTGGACGAGTTCGTGTTCGCGGGCGGCGACGCCGTCGCGACCCTGACCGGGCTGCTGGACGAGATCACGGGCGCAAGCCTCGACGAAAGCGGAGTGGCGTGATGATCCCCGACTTCACCGGAATCGGGCTGGACGGGGACGCCGCGGCGGACGTCACCGACGGGCAGTGGCGCACCGCCTGGCGGCAGGCCACCGGCAAGGACGTCGACGAGCTGCTCTGGGACACTCCCGAGGGCATCGGCGTCAAGCCGCTGTACACCGCGGACGACCTGGCGGGCCTGGACTTCCTGGGCACCTACCCGGGCATCGCCCCGTACCTGCGCGGCCCGTACCCGACGATGTACGTCAACCAGCCGTGGACGGTCCGCCAGTACGCCGGCTTCTCCACCGCCGAGGAGTCCAACGCCTTCTACCGCCGCAACCTGGCGGCCGGCCAGAAGGGCCTCTCGGTCGCCTTCGACCTGCCGACCCACCGCGGCTACGACAGCGACCACCCGCGGGTCACCGGCGACGTCGGCATGGCGGGTGTCGCCATCGACTCGATCTACGACATGCGCCAGCTGTTCGACGGCATCCCGCTGGACAAGATGTCGGTGTCGATGACCATGAACGGCGCGGTGCTGCCCGTGCTGGCGCTGTACATCGTGGCGGCCGAGGAGCAGGGGGTGCCGCCGGAGAAGCTGGCGGGGACCATCCAGAACGACATCCTCAAGGAGTTCATGGTCCGCAACACCTACATCTACCCGCCGCAGCCGTCGATGCGGATCATCTCGGACATCTTCGCGTACACCTCGCAGAAGATGCCGCGGTACAACTCGATCTCCATCTCCGGCTACCACATCCAGGAGGCCGGGGCCACCGCCGACCTGGAGCTGGCCTACACCCTGGCCGACGGCGTGGAGTACCTGCGGGCGGGCCTGGACGTCGGGCTGGACGTGGACGCCTTCGCGCCGCGGCTGTCGTTCTTCTGGGCGATCGGGATGAACTTCTTCATGGAGGTCGCCAAGCTGCGCGCGGCCCGTCTGCTCTGGGCCAAGCTGGTCAAGCAGTTCGACCCGAAGAACACCAAGTCGCTGTCGCTGCGCACCCATTCGCAGACCTCCGGCTGGTCGCTCACCGCGCAGGACGTGTTCAACAACGTCACCCGCACCTGTGTGGAGGCGATGGCGGCGACCCAGGGCCACACCCAGTCGCTGCACACCAACGCGCTCGACGAGGCGCTCGCCCTGCCGACCGACTTCTCGGCCCGGATCGCCCGCAACACCCAGCTGCTGCTCCAGCAGGAGTCCGGGACCTGCCGGGTCATCGACCCGTGGGGCGGTTCCGCGTACGTCGAGAAGCTGACCCACGACCTGGCCCGCCGTGCCTGGCAGCACATCCAGGAGGTGGAGGCGGCGGGCGGCATGGCCAAGGCGATCGACGCGGGCATCCCCAAGCTGCGCGTGGAGGAGGCCGCGGCCCGGACCCAGGCGCGGATCGACTCCGGCCGCCAGCCGGTGATCGGGGTCAACAAGTACCGGGTGGACAGCGACGAGCAGATCGACGTGCTCAAGGTCGACAACTCCTCGGTGCGGGCCCGGCAGATCGAGAAGCTGCGCCGGCTGCGCGACGAGCGCGACGAGGCCGCGACCCAGGACGCGCTGAACGCGCTGACCCGGGCCGCCGAGGCCGGCCCGCAGCGCGGCGGTTCGCTGGACGGCAACCTGCTGCACCTGGCCGTGAACGCGGCCCGGGCGAAGGCCACCGTCGGCGAGATCTCGGACGCCCTGGAGAAGGTGTACGGCCGGCACTCGGGCCAGATCCGTACGATCTCGGGTGTGTACCGAGACGAAGCCGGGGCGTCGGCGCCCCTCCAGCGCACCCGGGACCTGGTCGAGCGGTTCGAGCAGGCCGAGGGCCGGCGGCCGCGCATCCTGGTCGCCAAGATGGGCCAGGACGGCCACGACCGCGGGCAGAAGGTGATCGCGACCGCCTTCGCCGACCTCGGTTTCACGGTGGACGTGGGCCCGCTGTTCCAGACCCCGGCCGAGGTGGCCCGCCAGGCCGTCGAGGCGGACGTGCACATCGTCGGCGTCTCCTCGCTGGCCGCCGGTCACCTCACCCTGGTGCCGGCGCTCCGCACCGAGCTGGCCGCGGCCGGCCGGGAGGACATCACCATCGTGGTCGGCGGGGTCATCCCGCCCGGCGACTTCGACGCGCTGTACGAGGCGGGTGCCGCAGCGGTCTTCCCGCCCGGCACGGTGATCCCGGACGCCGCGTACGACCTGCTGAAGTCGCTGGCGGCCGATCTCGGCCACGAGCTGTGAGCCGGAGCCTCTAGCCGATGCCACCGCGGACGATCGACCTCGACAGCTACGTGACGGGTGTCCTGGAGGGCTCGCGCGCCTGGATCGCGCGGGCCGTCACCCTCGTCGAGTCCACCCGGCCCGACCACCGCGCCCTGGCGCAGCAGCTGCTCCAGCGGCTGCTGCCGCACGCGGGCGGGGCGGTCCGGGTCGGCATCACCGGCGTGCCCGGTGTCGGCAAGTCGACCTTCATCGACTCCTTCGGCACCATGCTGACGGGGCTGGGCCACCGGGTCGCGGTGCTCGCCGTCGACCCGACGTCCAGCCGCACCGGCGGCTCCATCCTGGGTGACAAGACCCGGATGGAGCGCCTGGCGGTCGACCCGGACGCCTTCGTCCGTCCCTCGCCGACGTCCGGAACCCTCGGCGGGGTCGCCAAGGCCACCCGCGAGTCGATGGTGGTGATGGAGGCGGCCGGTTACGACGTGGTGCTGATCGAGACGGTCGGCGTCGGGCAGTCGGAGACCACGGTGGCCGGCATGGTCGACTCCTTCCTGCTGCTCTCGCTGGCCCGCACCGGGGACCAGCTCCAGGGCATCAAGAAGGGCGTGCTGGAGCTGGCGGACGTCATCGCGGTGAACAAGGCGGACGGCCCGCACGAGACCGACGCGAAGGCCGCGGCGCGTGAACTCGCGGGCGCGCTGCGGCTGTTGCAGGCCCCGGACGCACCGTGGACGCCGCCGGTGCTGACCTGCAGCGGCCGGGACGGCGCCGGGCTGGACGTGCTCTGGGAGCGCCTCCAGCAGCACCGCAAGGTCCTCGACGCCACCGGCGCGCTGGCGGCCAAGCGGCGGGAGCAGCAGGTGGAGTGGACGTGGGCGATGGTCCACGACCAGCTGTTCGCCAGGCTGCACGAACACCCGCGGGTGCAGCGGCTCGCCCCGGAGCTGGAGGCCCGGGTCCGGGCGGGCACCCTCCCGGCGGGCCTGGCCGCGCAGCAGATCCTCGACGGCTTCTTCGGCGCCCCGTAGCTCCGTGGAGCCCGAGCGCCCCGTCCTCCTCTCCCGGGAGGACGGGGCGCTTCGTCGTTCGCGGGAGCGGCCCCGGACCGGTCGGTCCGGGGCCGTCCTGCTGCCGTCCCCCGCCTCAGGCGGACTTGGCGGCGGTGAAGCGCTCCGTCACGTCCTGCCAGTTGACGACGTCCCAGAGCTTCGTGACGTAGTCGGGGCGGACGTTGCGGTACTGGAGGTAGTAGGCGTGCTCCCAGGCGTCGAAGGCGAGCAGCGGGGTGGTGCCCTGGCCGACGTTGCCGTGGTGGTCGTAGACCTGCTCGACGATCAGGCGCTTGCCGAGCGGCTCCCAGGAGAGGATGCCCCAGCCGGAGCCCTGGACGCCGGTGGTGGCGGTGGTGAGCTGCTTCTTGAAGGCCTCGAAGCTGCCGAAGTGCTCGGTGATGGCGTCGGCCAGCTCGCCCTCGGGGCGGTCGCCGCCCTCCGGGGAGAGGTTCTGCCAGAACAGCGAGTGCAGCACGTGGCCGGACAGGTGGAAGGCGAAGGTCTTCTGAAGGCCGACCAGACCACCGAACTGCTCCTTGTCGCGCGCCTCGGCGAGCTGCTCCAGGGTGTCGTTCGCGCCCTTGACGTAGGCGGCGTGGTGCTTGGAGTGGTGCAGCTCCAGGATCTCGGCCGACATCGCCCGCTCCAGCGCGGAGTAGTCGTACGGCAGGTCGGGAAGCGAGTAGGTGCCCATCAGGACACAGCCCCTTTCGGCGGGTTGAACGGTGGTGGTCGTGCCGGGTCCACACTATTGCGTATGAGTTGCAACAGCTAAGCATGGGCTCCTGCTTATTCCTCACGCCCCGTCGGGCACAATGGTCGCCACGGGATGTAATGACCGACAAGGGGGTGAGTGACTGTGACCGGATCGCCGGTGGTGCTGGGGATCGAATCCTCCTGCGACGAGACCGGCGCAGGGCTGGTCCGCGACGGCGTGCTGCTCGGCCAAGCGGTGGCGTCCAGCATGGACGAGCACGCCCGCTACGGCGGGGTGGTGCCCGAGATCGCCGCCCGCGCGCACGTCCACGCGATGGCACCGGTGGTCCGCGAGGCCCTCGACCGGGCCGGGCTCAGCCTCGCCGACGTCGGCGCCGTCGCGGTGACGGCCGGCCCGGGGCTGTCCGGGGCCCTCCAGGTGGGGGTGGCCGCCGCCAAGGGCTACGCCTTCTCGCTCGGCGTCCCGCTCTACGGGGTGCACCACCTGGCCGGGCACGTGGCCGCCGCGACGCTGGACGGCGGGCCGCTGCCGAACCCCTCCGTGGTGCTGATCGTCTCCGGCGGGCACACCTCGCTGCTGCTGGTCCGCGACCTGGCCCGCGACCCGATCCTCCACCTCGGCGACACGCTGGACGACGCGGCCGGCGAGTGCTTCGACAAG
Organism: Kitasatospora sp. NPDC056181; assembly: GCF_042266225.1. Taxonomy (NCBI): domain Bacteria; kingdom Bacillati; phylum Actinomycetota; class Actinomycetes; order Kitasatosporales; family Streptomycetaceae; genus Kitasatospora; species Kitasatospora sp. NPDC056181. Next base: position 3,400 of record NZ_JBHJUK010000164.1, on the reverse strand, counting down.
GTCGCCCGGATCCTGCGCCTGCCCTACCCCGGCGGGCCCGCGATCGACCGCGCCGCCCGTGACGGCGACCCGCACGCCGTCCGGCTCCCGCGCCCGCTCACCGGGCCGCGTGACGACCCGTACGCATTCTCCTTCTCCGGCCTCAAGACCGCCGCCGCCCGCTGGGTCGAGGCGCACCGCACGGCCGGGACGGAGCCGCACGTCCCCGACGCGGCCGCCTCGTTGCAGGAGGCCGTGGCCGACGTGCTCACCCGCAAGGCCGTCCGGGCCTGCACCGACCACGGCATCGGCACCCTCGTGGTGGTCGGCGGCGTGGCGGCCAACTCCCGCGTCCGGGCGCTCGCCGAGCAGCGCTGCGCCGCCGCCGGGATCACCCTGCGGGTGCCGGCGCCGCGGCTCTGCACCGACAACGGCGCGATGGTCGCCGCCGTCGGAGACCTGCTGGTCCGCGCCGGGGCCGGGCCCGCACCGGCGGAGCTCTCGACCGATCCCTCCGCGCCGCTGGAGTACGCCGCACTGACCCCGCTCGCCCGCGCGCGGGCGATGGCGGCGTAGCCGACCCCGGGACGCCAGGCACGCTCCGGATGCCCCGGATGCCCCGGATCCCCCGGATGCCCGGGGACGCCCCGGTCGCTCCGGACCTCCCGGGGCGAATCAGGCGTTCCGGGAGCTTACGGAGCTTCGGGAAACGGGGCCGGATTCGGCCCAACCCGGCCGACGGGCCCCGAAAGCCCCCACATCACCGGCCCCTGACAACGTTTCGGTTTCACTGCACACCAATCCGTTCCCAGGTCTTCCACCGCCGTACGCAATGTGCCATTTTACATGTCACACATCGAGTGGCCGCGCCCCAAACCGCGGCCCCGAACGGCCCCGGAGGCCCCCACAGATGCGTCCCTCCCGGATTTCCCAGGCCAACGCGCGCAGACTCCCTGCGCTCGGCGCCGCCTTCTTCATCTCGCTCGGCCTGTTCGCCCCGGCGAGCCAGGCGGCCCCCGTCGGCTCCGCGGCTCCGGCCGGCACCAGCGCCACCCCCTCGACCCCGCGGTCGATACCGGTTCCGAAGTCGCCGGACGCGAAGACCAACAACCCCTTCAGGATCTCCGGACAGGACACCGGCGAGGCGACGAAGGCGCCGGCCGCGCCGGCCACCGCGCCCGCCAAGGCGGCCAAGCAGTTCTCCGCCGCCGCCGGGGAGGCCTGTCCGGACATCTCCGGGGGGATCAGCGCCACGGGCAGCGCGCTGATCCAGCAGCTCAAGGCGCTGCCGAACGTCCCCTGCGTGTACCCGCTGTTCAACCTCACCGGCGACGCCGCGGCAAAGACCTTCAGCGAGTCCCAGATGGTGACCGTCGCCAACGCGCTGCGCGACGCCTCCGCCACCTACCCGGGCGACAACAGCACCTCCGTCGGCCAGCTGGTGATGTTCCTGCGCGCCGGCTACTACGTCCACGAGACGTACCCGAACACCGTCGGCACCTACGGCACCGCGCTGGACACCGCCATCCACGGCGCGCTGGACGCCTTCTTCGCCAACCCGCACAGCAAGGACGTCACCGGCGCCAACGGCGACACCCTCAACGAGGTCGTCACCGTGATCGGCCAGGCGCGTTCGCTCGGCCGGTACGCCGGCGTCGTCAAGTGGCTGCTGGCCAACTACGGCGGCAGCTGGTCCGCCTCGATGACCCAGTCCGTCGAGCACCTGGAGTGGATCCTCAAGGAGGCCTTCGACGAGAAGGGCGGCGACCCGCAGGGCTTCAAGGCCGCGCTCAAGGCCGACCCCGGCATCCTCAACACCTGGTCCGACTTCATCACCCGCAACGGCCCGCTGCTGAACCGCTGGGACGTCGTCAGCAACATCGGCCGCTACCTCGGCTACGCGCTCCAGGTCCCCGAGCTCAAGGCCCCGCTCCGGCCGCTGATGAAGGACCTGATCAACCGCTACCCGAACGTCGGACCGACCGCCCCGATCACCATGAACCTGGGCTGGGCGACCCGTCAGTTCGACAAGGGCAACTGCTCGTCCTACGGCATCTGCGACCTGGGCACCCGCCTGATCCCGGTGATCCTGCCGACCCAGAAGGTCTGCAACGACGGCCTGAAGATCCGCGCCCAGGACATGTCCCCGGAGCAGCTGGCCACCACGTGCACCAGCCTGATCAACGAGGACGCCTACTTCCACAAGATCATCGGTGACAAGGGCGCCATCCCCGGCGACGTGAACACCAACCTGGAGGTCGTCGCCTTCGACGACTACGACCAGTACGCGCTGTACGCCTGGGCCTTCTACGACATCGACGTGGACAACGGCGGCATGTACGAGGAGGGCGACCCGAGCAAGCCGGGCAACCAGGCCCGCTTCATCGCCCACGAGGCGTCCTGGCTGCGGCCGTCGTTCTCGATCTGGAACCTGAACCACGAGTACACCCACTACCTCGACGGCCGCTACAACATGTACGGCGACTTCGAGGCCGGCATCACCACCCCGACCATCTGGTGGGTCGAGGGCATCGCGGAGAACATCTCGTACGGCTACCGCAACGTGCGCAACGACGACGCGATCGCCGAGGCCGCCAAGAAGACCTACAAGCTCAGCGAGCTGTTCGACACCGTCTACGACCAGACCGGCGACGCCACCGTCAACTCCAACCGCGTCTACCGCTGGGGCTGGCTGGCCGTGCGCTACATGCTCCAGGAGCACCGCGCGGACATGGACGCCGTCCTCGCCAAGTACCGCACCGGCGACTGGAACGGTGCCCGCACCATCCTGAAGCAGACCATCGGCACCCGCTACGACGCCGGCTTCGACGCCTGGCTGACCGCCTGCGCAAGCAACGACTGCGGCCCGCTGCCGGAGGCCCCGACCGGCCCGGTCACCCCGAACGTCCCGGTCTGCACCATCGCCGACCCGCGCCAGTTCGACAAGGACTGCCGCCGGGACAACCTGTCCGCCACCACCGGCAACTACGACTACCACTTCATGTACCTGCCGGCCGGCGTCAAGCAGCTGACCATCACCAGCAGCGGCGGCACCGGCAACGCGGACCTGTACTACGGCGGCAGCAACTGGGCCACCACCGGCAACTTCCTGGCCAAGTCCACCAACGCGGGCAACGGCGAGACCCTGACCATCGCCAACCCGCCGTCCGGCTGGGTGTACTTCAGCCTCGCCGCCAACCAGTCCTTCAGCGGCGTCAGCGTCACCACGCAGTACCAGTAAGCCGGTGGTCACGCCGTAACCGGACTTGCCGATACCAAGAACGCAGTACCAAGAGCGCAGTACCGGGAGACCGGTCCTGAACGCCGCGCCCGCCCGGACCCCGTCCCGGCCGGCCATGCCGGATGAGGGGGCCAAGCGGATGTGGCAGAAACACCAATCCCAGGCCACGAAACAGGTGTC
>NZ_JBHJUK010000163.1:0-17498 GCF_042266225.1 Kitasatospora sp. NPDC056181 | reverse complement strand
CCACGTCACCGCCTCCCCGTACGGGGCGCACCGGTAGTAGAGGTCCGGCAGGCGGGTGCCGATGGCGAACTGCGCCAGCCAGGAGTCCCCGATCGCCTCCGGGGCCAGGCGGCTGGCGGGGGCGCCAGCCATCGCCTCCACCCTGGTCAAGGGCGGAGTCAACAAGCCGCGCGAGCACTGGTGGACCATCGCAACTGTCGTCAGTTCGTCCCGGTGTCCGGCCGGATGGTGGCCGTAGGTGATCGTCGGTGGCGTACCGGCTCCAGGCCCCTTTGCTCTGCCGTTGGGGTTCGGCGGGACGGCGCCGGGCGGGGCCGAGTCCTGGCCAGGGTCAGGCCGTGCCGGTGGAGCTTTTGGAGGTGCAGGTGACGGCCCAGGCGGCCTCGATCATCTGGAAGATCTCGTCCACCGCGGCCTGCGGATGGACCGCGTCACGGGCCAGGGAGTAGGCGTCGATCACGAACCTCGCGATCGTCCGGCAGGCCGTCGTGGTCTGTGACAGGTCGGGATCGGCGGCGATGGCCGTCGCCAGCGACTCTGCATGGCGCAGCCTCATCGACTCCTCGTACTCGCGCAGGGCGGGTGATTCGTCGATCATGCGCCAGATCGGGGCGGCGCTGTCCGCCGTGCAATGTCGCACCAGGGCCTGGATCTCGCGGCGTAGCGCGGGGATGAGCGGCTCGTGCGGTGCCCGGCTGGTGACCGCCTGGGTGAGGCGTTGCTCGAAGTCTTGGTCCTGCTCGAAGACCAGGGCCTCTTTCGAGGCGAAGTGGGAGAAGACCGTGGTGACGGCGACGTCGGCTTCGGCGGCCACGTCGCGGATGCCCACCGTGTCGTACCCGCGTTCGAGGAAGAGTCGCAGGGCGGTGTCGGCGATCTTTTGGCGGGTATCGGCCTTCTTGCGTTCGCGTCGCCCGGGCGGCACTGTCATGCCTTAACGCTATCAGATCTAAAGACGGAACCGTTGTTAAACACTAACCGTTATGGTTATGGTCGACGGCATGAAGAAAGTGAGCTTCGCCGAGTTCGGCGGTCCGGACGTCCTGCGACTCGTCGACGCCGAGGAGCCCCACGCGGGCCCAGGCCAGGTACGCATCGCCGTGCGGGCGGCGGGCGTGAACCCCGTCGACTGGAGGATCCGCGAAGGCCAGATCCTCAAGGCCCATCCGACCGAGTTGCCCTCCGGAGTCGGACTGGACGCCTCCGGGGTGGTGGACGAGGTCGGTCAGGGCGTCGAAGGGATCGAGGTCGGCGACCACGTGTTCGGCGAAGGCTCGAGCACCTATGCCGAGTTCGCCGTGCTGTCGGCCTGGGCCCGCATGCCCGAGAGACTGACGTTCGAAGAGGCGGCCGGGTACCCCTCCGTGGTGGAGACCGCGCTGCGCATCATCCGCGAGGTCGGCGTGCAGGCCGGGCAGACGCTGCTGGTCAGTGGTGCGTCCGGAGGAGTCGGATCGGCGGTGCTGCAGATCGCCCGCGACCGCGGCATCACGGTGATCGGCACGGCCGGAGCCGCGAACCAGGACTACCTGCGCAGCCTGGGTGCCCTCGCCACGACGTACGGCGAAGGCTGGGTCGAGCGGGTGCGGCGGCTCGGCGATGTCGACGCAGCTCTCGATCTGGCCGGCTCGGGCGTGATCCGCGAGCTCGTCGAGCTGACCAGGGATCCGCAGAGGGTGATCTCCATCGCCGATCTCGCCGCGCCGGAGTTCGGTGTCCGATTCTCCGGCGTGGCCGGGAGCGTGCCGGAAGCGCTCGCCGAGGCCGTCGGCCTCATCTCGCGGGGAAAGCTCCGCATCCCGGTCGAGAAGTCGTACCCGCTCGCCGAGGCTATGGCGGCACACATCGACAGCCAGACCGGTCACACGCGCGGGCGCCGGGTCCTGGTCGTCTGAAAGCGACTGAGCGTTGTTCCCACGCTAAAGGACGCAGGACTCCCGAAGGGGCTCTGGAAGACTCGGCGCATGCCCTCACCCAGCGCCACCTCGACCTGAAGAACGACTTCTACGACAGGGTCCGCGAGCGCGGGCTGGTACCGGACAGCGAGACCCGTCTGCGCAAGCAGCTTGTCAAGCTCAAGGGACTGAGAGCCAGGGATGCTGAGGAGCTCATTGGGCTGCGGGCCGACGGCCAGGGCCTGGTTCAGGTCGTCAACCAGCTCGCGCTGGAGAACCAACAGCTGCGGGAAGCACTCTCCTCGCCCTCGGGACGGGTTCGCGCCCTGCCGCTCCGGTCCGGCCCCGGCATCGTCTGACGTCGATCGATCAGGCGGCCATCTCGGTGCAGGTAGACGTCGACTACGCGGGCCGCGAGCCCGGCGAGCAGGGCGTACGCGGTGGTCCGCCGGGCGGGCTGGGTACCGAGCGCGCCGACGCTGATGACGGTGGTGCGGTGCTCGCGTGCGGCGAGGGCCAAGGCCCCGGCACCGGCCCCGGCCCCGGCACCGGCCCCGGCCGCGACCGAGGCCGCGACCGAGGTCGAGCACGCGCTGGTCAGGCGCCGCTTCGAGCGCCCAACGTACCGCGGCCTGGGCACAGTCCGGTCGGTGCTCGGCGTATGCGGCCGCCGCAGCGCGAATGACGAGACGTCAAGTGACTGACTGCCGGCCCGGCCGATCAGGAAGCTGTCGCGCGGCATGCGGACCGCCCTCGGCATCACCATCGGGCTGGCCGCCCGCGCCGAACTCACCCTGTTCGACGAGCCGTACGCCGGCCTGGACGGGGTCGCCCGCACGCTCTTCTACGACCACCTGCTCGCCGACTACACCGCCCACCCGCGGTGCATCGTGCTCTCGACCCACCTCATCGACGAGGCCGCCGACCTCCTGGACCGGGTCCTGGTCCTCGACCACGGCCGGCTCGTCCTCGACGCGCCCGCCGACGGCCTGCGCGGCACCGCCACGACCGTCACCGGCCAGGCCGGCAGCGTGGAGCGGCTCGTCGCCGGCCGCACGACGCTGAACCGGCGCACGATGGGCGCGCAGACCACGGCGGTGATGGTCGGCCTGCTCGACGACCGCGACCGCGAACTCGCCGACCACCTGCGTCTTCGCCTGGAGCAGGTCACCCTCCAGCAGCTCGCGACCTACGCGGCCGAGCACCACGACCGAGCCGAGCTCATGGCAGCGAGGACACCCTGATGCGTTCCACCCCGATCGCCACCGTCGTCCGCTATCTGCTCCTCGACCGCGTCACCTACCTCGTACTGCCCTGGGCGTGGGCGGCCTTGGGCTTCGTCCTCGACGTGGTGATCCTGCAGCTCCTCCCGGCCGGTCACAGTGACCACCGCTGGGTCGGCGGCCTGGTCGCGGTCCCGCTCGTCATGCTCGTCGTGGGCGCGCAGTCGGTTGCCCGCGCGCTGCCGTTCGCCCTCACCCTCGGGGTGAGCCGTCGCACCTACTTCCTCGGCGCCACCGCACTGGCCCTCGCCCTGTCCGTGGGTTTCGGACTCGTCGTCGTGATCGGCCGGATCCTCGAACGCGCGACCGGCCGATGGGGCATCAACATGGCCTACTTCCGCGTCCCCCACCTCCTCGACGGCCCCTGGTACCTGTCGTGGCTCACGGCGACGACAATGTTCGTCCTCATGTTCGTCTACGGGATGTGGTACGGCTTGGTCTACCGCCGCGCCGGACTGCCCGGCACCACGGCCTTCGGCGCGGCACAACTCGGCGCACTGGCAGTCGCCGCGCTCGTCGCGACGTGGGCGCACGGCTGGACGGGCATCGGCCACTACCTCGGCACCGTCACCACCACCGGCCTCACCGGCTTTCTCGCCGTCGCCGTCGCTGTCCTGCTCGCCGGCGGCTTCGCCACGATTCGACGGATGACCATATGAGTGCGGCAGGGATGGTGGACGTGGGGCGTGTGCACGAGGCCGGGCAGGACGGCGGGCGGATCGCGCCGCTGGACCGGCGGGTGTTCGCCGTCGCGGGGGTGGTATTCGTCGTGCTGATGGCGCTGTCCCGGCGTTACGGATTCCACCGTGACGAGCTGTACTTCCTCGACTGCGCCCGGCACCTGCAAGCGAGTTACGTGGACCAGCCGGTGCTCGCGCCGCTGATGGCCCGGGTCTCGCTGTCGCTCTTCGGGGTTTCGGCGGCGGGCCTGCGGCTGTGGCCGGCGCTGGCCGCCGCGGGCACAGTGGTCGTGGGCGCCCTGACCGCGCGGGAGTTCGGCGGCGCGCGACGGGCGCAACTGCTCGCGGCGATCGCGACGGCCACCATGCCCGTGCTGCTGGGCAGCGCGCACGTCGCCAACACGACGTCGTACGAACTGCTGGCGTGGGCGGCGATCGCGTTCGTGGTCGTGCGGATCGGCCGCACCGGCGACACCCGGTGGTGGCTCGCCGCAGGGGTGCTGGTCGGCCTCGGCGCGGAGTTCAACCACCTCGCGGCGATCTTCGCAGCCGTCCTGCTGGCCGCGGTGCTGCTCGGCCCGGCCCGCCGGACTGTGGTTGACCGCCGACTGCTCGCGGGTGCGGTGATCGCCGCGCTTCTCGTGCTGCCCGACCTGTGGTGGCAGGCGCACCACGGCTGGGCCATGTTCGAGATGGCGCGGGCGCTGAACGGCGAGCACGGCGGCCCGGGCAACATCCTCACCTGGCTCGTGGGGCAGCTCGGCATGTCCTGCCTGGCGATGGCGCTGCTGTGGATGGCGGGCCTGCGGTTCCTGTGGCGGTCCGGCCGGCCGCTGTGGCGTGCTCTGGTGATCGTGTACGCGGCGCTGTTCGTCCTGTTCGCCGTGACGACCGGAGCGCAGGTGTACTACCTGGCCGGGCTGTACGTGTGCCTGCTGGCGGCCGGCGCGGTCGACCTCGACGGGTGGCTGTACGCCCGACCGGAGCGGCTGCGCGGCCTGGTGATCGGAACCGCCGTCTCGGCCGCGCTGTCCGCCGCGGTCGTGCTGCCGGTGCTGCCGGCCTCCGGCGTGGCGTGGACGTACGGCACCAGCCCGATCTCGGGGGAGACCCAGGGCTGGCCCCAACTGGTCGGCACCGTGCGGCAGGTGTGGACCGGGCTGCCCGTCGAACAACGCGCGAACGCGGTGATCTTCGCAGCGGACTACAGCGAGGCCGGCGCCATCAACGAGTTGGGCCGCACCGCCGGGCTGCCCACCGCCGTGAGCTCCCAGAACACCGACTGGTGGTGGGGCCCCGGCAACCCGGACGCCACCACCGTGGTGGCCATCGCCCCCGGCCCCCACTACGCCCCCGGGTATGAGGCCCACCTGCACCAGTACTTCCGGAACGTCCGCGTGGCTGCCACCCTCACCAACCCCGACGGCGTGCACAACATCGAATCAGGCGGTCACGTCTACGTCTGCACCGACCCCGTCCGCCCCTGGGGCGCGATCTGGCCCGAACTGCGCAACTACGCGTGACGCCCACGGGGCCGTGCCGGCGTCGCGGCACGCGAGACGCCGGCGCGGCCCGGTCCCGTCCTGTACCGGCGCAGGTCCATGCGTTCTCCACAGTGGATCGAGCGGCCTGAGGTCCGCGCGCGGTCACGAGGTCGGCCCAGCCGTGATTTCCAGGCGGCTCATGCACCTCTCGTAAATGACCGGTTGCGAGAGACGCCCCATCCCCCGGTACAGCAACCCCCTGCCGACGTGCTGGCACTCTCAACACGCTGACTTGACAGGGAAGCGGTCCTCTCCGTCAAGTCGGCGTGTTGAACGCGAGTTGCCTTCGTAGCAGGGCACGGGCCGGCTCTGCCGGCCGAGGCGTTCACACAGTTCCGGTCGGGTCCCACGCGATGGAGATCCTCGTCATCTCAGGATCGAGCCTTCAGCCTGCTTGTACCTGACGCTCGGGCCGGCCGGTTTCCGGGTCGAGGGCAACCACGAACACCTGGCCGCCCTGGGTGGTCAGCTTGATCCGGTCGGGTCCGTCCCACTGCGCCGAGGTCAGTGCGTTGTCGGGGGCGTCGCCGTTGAAGTAGCCGACCGGCCACCGTCGTGCGGCCAGGCCGGAGCCGGCGTCCACCGAGACCCACCAGAGCGGATCGATCATCGCGGCGCCCTCGTGGATCACCAGGCTGCGGTCGGAGCGGCCGGGAGCCGGCCGCTCCGCGGTCTTGAGCGGCATGCTGCCGAAGGAGAGCAGTGCGAGGGGCGAGGCGAGCAGTGTGCAGCCGAGGAACGGGACCAGCAGCAGCGTCCTGGTCATCCGGGAGCGGATCCCGATCAGGATGGCGAGGACGATCAGCACCAGTACCGCGGCGCCGTACGGCAGCGGGTGGTAGAAGACCTCGATGAGCACCACCAGTCCGCCGTACCAAGCGGCGTGAGCCGCCGCGTAGGTCAGTGCGATGAGCGGCATCGCCAGCGTGAGCAGTCCGAGCGCGATCGTCCGTCGCTTGCGCCGCGACCAGCGGGGCCGGCCCGGGGGTATGCGCACCTGCGGAGGCCGTGTGGGCCTTTGAAGGTGGGGTGGCGCCGTGGGTTGCGGGGGAGCGGGCGGCGGACCCGCCGCCCCCTGTGCCGCACTGTCCCCGGACACCGGGTCCCTCGTTGCTCGACCGCTCTCGTCCACAGCCCCGCCCTCGGTCATGACACCCCCGCCGAGTTGATCAACCTAGGCGGACAGGCTACTGGCGGTTGCCTGTGCGTGCGGCACCGCCAGAGGGCGAACAGTCGGTGGTCGTGCTCGGAGAAGGCACCCAGCGGTCCGATCCGCTCGTACGCCTGCTCGGCCCGTGGATCGTCGCGGCAGGCGAGCGCGAAGGCCGCCTCCAGACGCAGGCCCTTGTCCTCCTCGTCGAGGAGTGTGAGGAAGGCGTCCAGAGTGGGGGTGGTCCGGTCGTCGGAGAGGGCGAGGGACTCGGCAGCGTGGCGCCGCACCCGCAGGGCGCCGTCGCGAAGCAGCAGGAGCAGTGCGTCCCGGATCACCGGAGCGAGCTGATTGTCGAGCGTGAACCGGGCGAACACCTGGGCCACGGCAGCCCGGACCTCGGGATCGGGATCGCGAACCATGCCGGTAAAGGGCGGTCCCCTTGCCCTCGTTGAGGCCGGACTGGCAGATCAGCAGGCCCACCACGGTCTTTCCCGCGCCCGTGTTCAGCTTGATCACCAGGTCCCCCTCGGGCCGGCGCTCGAACCGGCGGGTTGAGCGTCCGGCGTCGGCGCCTGCGGCGAGTTGCCGGGCGCGGCCGGAGCACAGCAGGCGGGCGCTCAGCCATCCGCCGAGCGCGCGGCCGTACCGGAGGTCAGCCGCCAGAGGCCGGCCACCTCGTAGTAGACGCCGTTCACCAGCTGCAACAGAAGCAGCGTGACCGGCCAGAGCAGCGCGCCGAGGCCGGGCACCAGCTCCACCGGCAGGGAGTAGGCCATCACGACCCGCACGGCGGCGTCGAGCAGCATCGCCACACCCCAGATCGCGGTCGAGACCCGCCAGATCCGCCGGAAGGCGGGCTCGCGTTCCCACAACACGTCCCAGGAGGTGCCGTCGGAGCGGAACCGCCCCTCCAGCAGGGGGCGGCCGCCGTGGAAGAGCAGCGGGCGCCTGGCCCTGATCGAGATCAGGAACCAGAGCCCGGCCACGCCGCTCAGCCAACCGTCCTTGGCCAGCAGGAACCGGGGGCTGCCGCTGACCAGCGCGGCTGCGACGCCGAGCAGCATGGTCCCGGCAATGAAGCCCGCCGTGCCTTCCAAGCTGCGGGTGCGCAGCCACTGCACCGCCGTGGTGAGCGCCGGCAGGAAGGCGCCGGCCAGCAGCGCGACGAAGACGCTGACGCCGGCGGCGCGCAGGCCGTAGTACAACGCGATCGGGATCACGATGTCCAGGACGACACCGAGCAGCAGGCGTCGGCCGCTCGGCCGCGGCGGCGCCTCGGGGGTCCTCACCGCCGCCACACCCGTGCGGTCATGACGTTCTCCGGGGCGCGAGAAGGGCCAGGTCGCGCTCGGAGATCGCTGCCGGCCTCGACTGCCAGGTGCTACGCACAGGTCATTTCTTCCGTGCCGGACGACGACTAAACCCGGGGCCGCGTCCAGCGGTTTCTGACGGATGTTCTTGTCATGGGCGCGGTCCGCTACGGTGGTCGGACACGGCGGCTCCCCCCGTTCCGTAGTTCGCGCGGGCGCGCATCACAGGACCTTGGGACGCCCGCGGCGTTCCCACCGTCGTCCACCCCGCAGCCGCTGGTCACAACCGGGCGCGGAGTACGCCCCGGCCGCTGTCCCCAGGGATGCTGGGGGCGGCGGCCGTCTGTTCCTGGCGGCCGTCAGCCACCTGCTCCGGGTGCACCTGATGCCGCGCCCGGAGCGCAGGGTGCTGCCGTGGCGGCGCCGGCGGAGGGGTCGGCCGGTTTCCTCCGGGCAGCGTGGTGTTCGAGTCGGGCCGGTTCTCGCGTCCATGACTTGAAGCGTTTCCCAGGTGTGGAGGGGTGCATCGCAAGCCCTGAAAGCCCCACGGCCTACCAGCGCAGGCTGGGAAGCTGACCGGAACGGACGACCGGGCTCTCGGTAGGGCAGTCGCATCACGGGCCTGCGCGACGTCTCAGGCGCATTCGCGAGGCCGAGGCAGCGGCTCATCGGGAGCGGGGTGCTTGCCCCCGTTGCAGCGTGGGGCGCTGGATCGTAGCGTCGTTGGTATGGAGCCCGCCCTGTGTGGCTGCGGAGCAGCCCTGGGCGGGATGACGGAGTTCGCCATGGTGGCGGAGGACAACGCCCGAGGGGCCGGGGCATACCGGCCTGCCGCGATGGTCGGCCGCGGGCAGGAACTGCGACTTCTGCTCGGGGCCCTGCGGTGCCCGCCTGCCGTGGTGCTGGTGGAAGGCGATGCGGGTGTCGGCAAGTCGCGTCTGATCCTGGAGGCCGGCCGGGCGCTCCAGGCGGAAGGTGCACACGTCCTGACCGGACTATGCCATCCGCTGCGCGAACCTATGCCCTACGGGCCGGTGGTCGACGCGCTGCGCGGTGCGGCGCCCCTCCTGCCTCCCGACGGCGGGGTGATCGCAGCGTCGGCCCCGCTTGCCCCGCTGCTGCCGGAGCTGGCGCGGTGGCTCCCCACCCCATCCGTGGGGACGGCTTCGACTGCGGGCCGCCATGCCATGGTCCGGGCAATCAGGGCGCTGCTGGAGAACCTGGGGACGGCGACCCTGGTGGTGGAGGACGTGCATTGGGCGGACGAGGCGACCCGTGAGTGCCTCCTCCTGCTCGCCCGGGATCTGCCGGCGGGCCTGGGCCTGGTGGTTTCCTACCGGCGTCAGGACCTGCCGTTGGGGACAGCCCCGCTTGGTTCCGCCTACAGCCGCCCGCCTGGGGTGACCGGCGCGGTCATCCCCCTGCTACCGCTGGGCGAGCCCGCGATAGCCGAACTCACCACGGGAATCCTGAGCCGCCCGGCGGCCGCCGATGTGGTGCGGGCGGTGTTCGAGCGCAGCGGGGGTATCCCGTTGGTGGCCGAGGAAGTCCTCCGTTCCCTCCTTGATGCCGGATCGAGTGGCGGCCACGTCTTTGAGGACGGTGCCGTGCCCGCGGTGGACGATGTCCACGTTCTACAACGGGCAGGGGTTCCTCGGGCGCTGCAGGAGGTCGTCGCCGGTCGCCTGGCGCTGCTGTCCGCACCTGAGCGGTCGGTGGTGGAGGCGGCGGCGGTGCTGGAGGTGCCCTCCGGCGAGCGCATCCTGGCCGGTACAGCGACCGGCTCGTCGGCCAGTACGGCCAGGGCCGGCCAGCCGATGAGCAGCAGCGGACCACCGACTGCGAGGACCAGGGTCGGGCGCTGGTCGGACAGCCGTCCGGCGACGGTGACGCCGACGAAGGAACCGGCACCGAAGAGCACCAGAGCGACAGAGATCCACAGCTCGCCCAGCCCGGCGGTGTCGGTCACAACCGGGGCGAGGAAGGTGAAGCTGGCGAAGGTTGCCGCGTTCACCAGCGCGCCGAGCAGCATGACCAGCATCAACGGAGGGCTTTTGAGCTGGGCGAACTCCGCTCGCAAGGTTGGCCCGCCGGTCGCCTCCTCCTTCACACGTCCTGCGGGGATTCCCTTCAGGATGCCAAGAGCTGCAGGCAGACAGAGGGCGGCGACCGCCCAGAAGGTGGCCCGCCAACCGAGCAACGTGCCGAGTACCGACCCACCAGGGACACCGGCGATCGTGGCTACCGTTGTGCCGGACAGCAGCACGGCCAGCGCACGTCCCTTCTTGTCGGCCGGGACGAGAGTGGCGGCAGCCGTCAGAGCGACAGCAAGGAACCCTGCGTTCGCAAGCGCCGCGACGACCCGGGTGGCGAACAGGACTCCGAAGCTCGTGGTGACGGCTCCCACGGCGTGAGCTGCCGCGAAAGCAAGGATGAACCCGAGAAGGCTGGAGCGCCTGGGCCAGTTGCGGGCAAGCGCGGCCACAAGGGGAGCGCCGACGATCATGCCGATCGCGAAGGCCGAGGTGAGCACGCCTGCTGCCCCGACCGTGACGTCGAGATCGGAGGCGATCTCCGGCAAGAGACCGGCAAGCATGAACTCCGAGGTGCCCATGGCGAAGACCGCCACGGCAAGCAGGTACAGCGGAAAAGGCATCAAGTGGCTCCGAGGTGAGGAGAAGCACGAGAAGGTCATCTCGTCACCGCGGCCAGCCCCCAGGGGCGCTCGTCCGACCGCAGAACGCGGCGCGACGGCAGGGCTATGAGCTCAGTGATTCAGGGGGCTGACGGCGTGACCGAAAGCCCCCACCCTGTCTGACTCAGGACTCGACATGGCCAGCACGATACCCGACCACCGCCCATCAAGGCACCTGTCAGCGACGGGTGAAAACGCAAGACCAGGAAGTTAGGCCGCTGCTGCCGAGGCCCGGCCTGGGCGGCGGAGGGCGGGCCGGGTTCGGCTCCGGCGATGCGGGCGCCGCGCATGACGACCTTGCGCAGATCGGCCGGAGTCAGCCGGGAGGGGCCGGGTGCGGATGAGCTCGCCGCCCAGCAGGACGTGGATGCTTCGGCAGTCCGCCCAGACGGTGACGGCCCTGCCGCCGAGTGCCTGGGTGAACTTGACCTGCTGGTTGTTGATCAGGACCAGGCGGCCGATCGCGGAGATGGTGGCCTCCCACTCCACCGCGCGGATCTCCTCGTCGGAGACGGGCGTTCGCGGCGAGGGCAGTTCCGCTGTCAGACGGAGTGGGACCAGCCCGCGCTCGGCAAGCGGAGGCTCATCGCTCTGCGGAGGGGCCGCCAGCGCGATGTGGCTGCCGGGCGGCCCAGGGCGAATGGCGGCAGCCGGTACGGCCATGTCCAGGGCCTGGTGCGGGCGGTCGTGGTTGTAAGCGTGAGCCCAGGCGTCGATCCCGGCCTGGTCGGCGAACGGTCCGACATGGTCGAGGACTTCGCGCCGCAAACTCTTGTGGAACCGCTCGATCTTCCCGGTGGTGTGGGCGATCGGGGCTTGGTCAGGCGGGCGGCCACGCCGTTCTCGCGGCAGATCCGCTCGAAGAGCACCTCGGTGGGAAACGGCTTGGTGAAGCGACCGGTGAACTGTTTCCCGGGCGGTCGGTCGCGGCGCCCGCATCGTCGACGAGCGGCACTGGGACGGCCTGCCCAAGGGCGACACCAAGCGCGTCACGACGGGGGACGTCGTGCCCCGGCCCCGCCACGAACGGCCCCTGGCCGACGAAGCCGGCCTGCTTCGGGCCCTGCTCAACCGGGCCGCCGCCGACCGCGTCGAGGTCGGCCGCCGACCGCTGTCCGTCTACGACGAGCTGACCGGTACCCGCCCGTTCACCACCAACTCACCGACGAAGGAGGTCCGTTGAGCCAACTGGTCAGCAGCCGAATCCGCACCATGGCCGTCAAGCTGGGCCTGCCCCACCTCGCCGAGAGCCTGAACCAGTACGCCAAGCGGGCGGACGAAGCGAAGATGGGCTACCTCGACTTCCTCGACCTCCTCCTCGCCGAGGAACTGGCCGTCCGCGACGACCGCCGCTTCCGCCAGGGCCTGCGGCTGTCGAAGCTGCCGCACCACAAAACCCTGGACGACTACGACTTCTCCTTCCAGCCCGAGCTCGACCCGCGCAAGGTCAAGGACCTCGCCACGCTGTCGTTCGTCGAAGCCAAGGCGAACGCTGCCCTGCTGGGGCCGCCCGGGGTCGGAAAGACCCACCTCGTCGTCGCTCTCGCGGTCGCCGCCTGCCGGGCCGGCTACTCGATCTACTTCACCAGCCTCGACGACATGGTCCGCCACCTCAAGGCCGCTGAGTCCGCTGGGCGCCTAACCAGCAAGCTCCGCACCCACCTGCGGCCGAGCGTCCTCGTGGTTGATGAGGTCGGCTACCAGCCCCTTGAACGCGCCGAAGCGAACCTGGTCCTCCAGGTGATCTCGAAGCGGTATCAGAAGGGCTCGATCATCCTGACCTCCAACAAAACCTTCAGCAAAGCGCACATGTTCCGGCGAACCTGTGCCAGGTAGCGCCGAAACGGGGCAGGTTCCGGCTCGCGCCAGGCCCGTGGGTTTTGGCGGGCCGCGTGGGGCACCGACCGTGAATACTCGGTGTCCGCAGAACTCGCTGACATGGGACTCTGTCCCTCATGAGTGAGTCCACCCCGTATGACCACGACCGAGCCGCCTACTCGCGCGAAGGGCTCGCCCGACTCGTACTGGCCGACAGCGCCACGGAGGTGGCTGACGGCGCCTCGGGGCTGGTGAGCACCCGCAACGATGCCGACACCGGATTTGGCGGTCGGGTCAGCCAAGCCCGGCAGCTGGTAGACCTGGCCGAACGAACTCTGGAATCGGCCGTCATCTACGAAGTCGAACGTGGCAGCTCCTGGGCACAGATCGCGGCCTACCTTGAGATCAGCGCCGAGGAGGCCGAACAGCGGTATACCCCCGCGGTCCAGGCATGGACCTATGCGTTTGAGGAGCCGTACCGACTGGATGAAACCGGTCGCAAGCGCATTCCGCAGCTGCCCACCGCGGCATACGACCCCAACTGGGCATGTACTCAGCTGGATCGGTGGGCATACCTCCGGCACGTCGGAATCGACGACAGTCAGGCCGTCAGCGCCAGCCTCGTCATGGCCGAGGCCGCGGACGAGCAGGCCCCCGCACCCTGACCTAGGGTGTCCGTTCATGCTGCTCCAGCAGTCGGCTGGCGTCGACGTGGTCAGCAAGGTAGATGAGGGTGGCCTGCGGATCCATGCCGAAGGCGGCGGCGACGAGCTTGGGGTCCATGGTGTTGACGAGTTCGACCAGGCGGGTGCCGCGGACCGTCCGTGGTGGGTAGCCGCTGCCGTCAAGGACGTGGGAGAGGTAGGCAGTTGACGCCGGGCTCCGGCCGCCCTTGGTTCCCTTGGTGACCATGACGTGGGGGTTCTGCGTCGGCCAGGCCGCCCGGTGGGCGAGGCATCGTTGCAGCACGGCCCAGGAAGCGGGGTCGAGTGGGACCAGGTGCGGTCGTTTGCCGAGCCGGACTGTTTGCGTGGCTGGGTCGACGTCGGTGACCTGCAGCATGCGGACCTCGGCGCTGGAGGCTCCGTGCAGCAGGGCGAGCATGCCGAGCAGGGCTTCGTGCGGATGGACCTCGTCGTCGCAGGTCCAACGGCGGAACAGGTGACGCTGTTGGTCGAGTGTGAGGGTTCGGCCTCGGTATCCGCTTCCTTCTTCTGCGGTCAGTCCGCGGGTCGGATCGACGAGGATCACGCGCTGCGAGCGGGCGAAGCTGAAGAACTGCCGCAGCACGGTGAGGCGGCGCTTGCGGGCCTTGGGCAACGTGGCCAGGAAGGCTTCGATGTCGTGGATGTCGACCAGAGCCCAGCCGCCCTTGCCACGCTGATCCGTGAGGAACACCGCCAGATCGCGCATGGTGGCGAGGGCGGCCTCCAGGGTGAGATTGCTGCGTGGGCGGGTGCCGGCCCGGCGGGCCCGGTCCTGGGCTCGCATGCGCGAGGCGTCGAAGGCGGCGACCGCCGGTCGGAGGGATTCGGGGACGGCGTCGACGCGGCGCTTGCGGCGTCCCGCCGCGAGTCGCTCGGCCTGGTCGGTGGGCAGCGCCAGGCCCTGCAGGGTGAAGAAGTCCTCCAACGTGCGGGCGAAGGTGCCCATGGACCGGCCCGGGCGGCGCGACCTTTCCAGCAGGGCCTGGGGCGAGTTGGAGAGTTCGTCCTGCAGGAGCCGGCCCACCTCGGTGATGAAGCTGCAGGCCCGGGCGACGCAGTGCCGGGCGGCCACGTGGGCGACGAAGTTGTCGAGCCAGCCGGGCGGGTCCACGAGCCGGTCGCGTAGGTGCTCGCCGCGGATGAAGGGCCGCCCAGGGTGTCGTTGCCAGCAGGCCGAGCACAGTCCCAGGCCGGCATGGCGACGCAGTTGGCCGCACTCGTCGCAGACCCGTGGCGGCTGTTTCTGCTGCCGGGGCCGGGAGCACGAGCCGCACCAGCCTGTCGCCTCGCGCAGAAGACCGGGCCGGCAGCAGCGCGCACACAGCGTCCTCGCGGCCTCGCGCTCCGCCCGGCGGCGGCAGTCACGGCACAGACGGTTCCCAGCGACGCGGACCGGATGGCCGCACTCCTCGCAGACGCGCGAGCAAACGACACATCGACCGGTGTCCGCTTGGAGCACTCGGTCCTTGCCGCAGGACGGACAACTCGCCTTCGCCGCCTGTTCCTTCAACGACCGCCAGCACCGACAGCAGTGCTCGCGGTCGAGATAACCGACCGGGGCACCACAGGTGACGCAGTCCTGTTGCTTCTTACCCATCACAAAGTCCGCAGGTCACAGAGGCGGCATCGACCGGCCCCGGGCAGCCGCCGCGACCTTGGGCTGGGCTGCCGCCAGCCGAGGCGGGGCCGCCGGCCGCTCGACCGGGGTGGTGTCGACTTCGATGAGGTCGTTCGGGGTGCACTCCAGCGCGGTGCACAACGCGGCCAGCGTCGACATCTTCACCTGCGAGGGCTCCTTGGTGAACAGCGCGGACACCGACGCGGAGGACAGTTCCAGACCCGCCTTCTCAGCCAGCAGTCGTCGCAGATCGGTCCCGGTCCAGACCTCGCGCTGGGCCGCGGCCATCCGCAGCCGCCATCGGATCTTCATGCCGTGGTGTCCTTCCCGGTCAGCTCGGCCAGAGTGTTGGCGACCGCGCGCTGGTAGGCATCCTCGATAAAAGTCGCGGAGGGCCGGACATAACGCATGGTCGAGCTGACCGTCCAATGGCCGAGTAGCTGCTGGATCGCGACCAGGTCGACGCCGCGCTCGTAGTTGTGGGTCGCACATGCCCTTCGCAGGGCATGTGGGCTGAACCGCTCCGCCGGAGGTCGCCCTTCGAGCTCCATGAGATAGCGGAGCCGGTTGCGGATCGTCCCGCGATGCAGTGGCCCGCCGGACTCGTCCGCGAACAGCACGGGAGAGTCGGGGAACTTGCCCCGCACGTCCTCGAGGAACCACCGCAGCACCAGGTCCAGGCCGTCGAGCATCGGCACCCAGCGCGGACGCGGGCCGGAGGTGTGGGCGCCCTTGCCGAAGCGGACGTGGAGCTTTCCAAACGGGCCGCGGGTGAAGTGCAGGTCCGGCTTCTCCAGCAGCGAGGCCTCC
Source organism: Kitasatospora sp. NPDC056181 (assembly GCF_042266225.1). Taxonomy (NCBI): domain Bacteria; kingdom Bacillati; phylum Actinomycetota; class Actinomycetes; order Kitasatosporales; family Streptomycetaceae; genus Kitasatospora; species Kitasatospora sp. NPDC056181. The sequence continues at coordinate 1,985 of NZ_JBHJUK010000163.1, read as the reverse complement.
TCGGAGCGGAGCCCGGCGTGATACAGCGTCCGGAACAGTGCGTAGTCGCGGGCGGCGGGTCCGTACTTCCTCGCGGTCGCGATCCGCTGCTTCATGAAGTCGAAGAACTCGTTCACGCGCTCTGGGGTGGGCGGCGGCAGCAGGGCCGGGGAGTCGTCACCGACATGCCGTGAGGCGTTGAACTCGTCGACGGGGCAGACCAGTCGGACCCCGAATGCGGCCTCGATCTCTGCGGCCTTGCGGGCCTGGAGGAAACGGTGGAAGCCCTTGAAGATCTGCACGTACTCGCGGCGGGTCGACGTCGCCCGGCCCTTGACCGCGAGGTCACCGACGACGCGGTCGATGTCTTCCGGCGTCACCTCCCACGCCGGCCGTCCCAGCGCGGCGAGCGTCCGTTCCAGTAGGCCGATGTCGTTGTCGATCGTCACCGGGCTGAACCCGCGGGCTCGCCACGAGGCGACGAACGCGTCCACGCAGGCGGCCTGGAACTGCCATGGGTCCGTCACCAGCGGCCCTTGCGGGACGCCACCGCCCGCGATGACCTGCAGCCGCGCGTCGGCCATCGGCACACCTTCCTTGCACCTGAATGGTCAAGGCAGCACCTTGAGAACCTGGGCGCTACCGCGAGAACCAACGAGGACCGCGGGAGGAGGAAACGGCCAGGTGGCAGCACTAACTCGTGTGAGGGGACAAGTGCCAGCCCCAGATGAATGGGGCCAGGTCTTCGGCGACGAGGTCCTCGCCACCGCCATCCTCGACCGGCTCCTGCACCACTGCGACGTCATCTCGATCAACGGCAACAGCTACCGCCTCAAGAACCGCCTCCAGGCCATCGACAGGCAACCCGACGCCGCCTGAGCGACGACCCGTCTCGCCGAGGTTTTGGCTGCTGCCTGAGCCGTCGAGCGGCCTCAGGCTGTCACCGGAGCACGGAGGCTGCAGCGTCGCTCTGGGCTTGGTAAACGGTCACGGTCGCGGCCACAGCGTCGACTTCGATCGGTCCCGCGATCCTCAGCCAGACCAGTTCGGGCAGGCCCTCGGAGCGCTCGAGTCGGCCGACCGCCTCGGCGGGCCATGGCAACGGCAGCTTCGGCAGGTGGACGAGGGAGATCCCATCGATGAAGGAGACACCCAGTCCGGGTTCCCACGGGCGAACCGAGTGGAGATTGGACAGCGAGACCACCACATCGGGCTTCCGCGGCCCCTCGCGGAGCCATACGTCCAGTGTGTTGCCCTTGCGGTCCTCGTTGGACTCGTCCAACGAAATGCGCTCGATGAAGTAGCTGATGCAGGACTCCAACGTCCGCGCCGCATTCGTGCATCGGTTCTCGAAGGCGTCGGCTGCCCCATGTTCGTCGGCCACGGCACGAGACTACGGTGAGCGGAACGGTCCATGAGAGCGACTTCGCTGAGACGGGTCGCTGGTGCACACAACTCCGTACGCGCTGGAGCACTCAGATCAGTACGCGGACACCGTGCATCGCGTGGCGCACACCGTCGCCTCTCAGGCGGCAGTCGCGCAGGATCTTCCAAGTCTTCATCCGGGCGAAGGCGTGCTCGACGCGGGCGCGAACCCGTTTGTGGTCGTGATTGTGTTCGGCCTGCCAGTCGGTCAGTTCGCCGCCTCGGGGTCGGCGGTGCGGGATGACGAGGCCGGTTCCGGGGGAGCCGCCGTCGGCGATCGTGGTTGTCCGGCCGGCGGCGGCCTTGGCCCCGAATTCCTCCCATGCCCTGCAGTCGTTGCGGTTGCCGGGCAGGGGCCGGCCGACGACCACAACCAGGCGGGTGTCGGTGTCGATGACCACCTGGTGGTTCGTCGAGTAGCGATATGGTCAGCCGGCGGGCCAGTAGCGTTCCTCGCGGGCACCGGGGCCCGTCTCGCGCCGCCGTTCCGGGAAATGCAAAGAACCCCCAATCCGTGATGGATCGGGGGTTCTCTGTGAATGATTGTTCGGCAGCGTCCTACTCTCCCACAGGGTCCCCCC
>NZ_JBHJUK010000162.1:0-17783 GCF_042266225.1 Kitasatospora sp. NPDC056181 | reverse complement strand
CGCACAACTCGCGCGCCCGATAATCGCATACCTGTGCAAAATTCTGAAGCTTGATCTTCAGCATGTGCCGACCCGGACGCAAAGGCGGCAGGTCCAGCGGCGAAAAAGATTCTGATCGGTGTACGTGCCATTTCGCGGGCCGGTCGGCGGGTCCCGGGCCGCAGCTCGGACACCCGGACACCCGGACACCCCGACACCCGCGGCCGGGGCTGTGTGCCTGTCGCGGTCACCGGGCCGGTCCCCAGCGTCCTCGGCCCCGGCCCCGCGCCTGCACCGCCGACCGGGTCCCGTCGGCGCTGGCGTTTCTGATGCGGTTTCCGGCCGTGGCGCCGGGCGCGCTCTGCCGATGGCGCCGGTGGCGGATCCGGGTGCGGGCCCCGCCGGTAGCGCGCCCGGGAGGGTGTGACGGTCCGCCGGTCACGGACGGCGGGCCGTCACGTGGGAATCGGGTCGTTCACACGGCCGTGTCCGCTGTCCGCCGCGAGGGCGGCGGGCCGGCGGGTCTGGTCGCGTTCCCCCCAGGGTCTGATGCGGGCATGAACGTCCCCTGGGCCTGCCGAGGCGCCGGACGGGTACGGGTGTTGGTCGTCCCGGGCAAGTCGCCATTGTGTGACAGCCCGTCTGGGTGAACCCTGTACGCCCTCTGGATGACCCGACGGCACCGCCCGGAGCGCCGGGGCCCTCCTGCACGGCCCGGGGGATCGGGCGGCCTCACCCCCGTCCTGGCGCGCGCGTGGTCGTGCCCGCGTCCGTGCCCGGCCGGCATGGCCGACGCAGCGTCGGCGGCGAGGTTCCAGCGGAGTTCGCTGGAGACCCATTCGGCGGCGTAGGGGCAGTGGACGGGCCTGCGAGCGATGGGAGCCCCTCGGCGCGGTGGGACTTGTGGCGGTGGCGGTGGCGGTGGCGGTGACGAGGGGGAGGGGCGATCCCTGGTCGTTGGCGCAGGCCCTGCGGCGCTGCGGGGTCCACGCGTAGTCGCCGACTGGTGGGAGGCGTGCGTGGTTGTGTGCCGTTGCCCCGGCGGGTGCTGACACGGCGGGAGGGGCACCGCCCCGACGCACCTGCCGTCCGTCGAGAAGCAGCCCAGTCCGGTCCGGTCGCCCGCTCCGTCGGCCCAGCCGCGAACGGGACGGCCCGGACGTCGAGGTCGGATTCACGCCAGACCAACCCCCTGCCCGCTTGGTGGACTTCGTGGCGACACCCACCATCCACGGACAGGACCTCCGGCATGGCCGACACCGCCCTCCACCCCGCTCCGCGCCCACCCGGCCACGGCCCTCGCCGCCCGTACGTCCCGGGGCGGAGCGGTGGTTGGCCCGCCGTACTGGCTGTCACCACGGGTGTGTTCTCCATCGTCACCACCGAGATCCTTCCGATCGGCCTGCTGACCCCGATCGGCGCGACCTTCCGGATCTCCGACGGCACCGCCGGGCTGATGATGACGCTCCCGGGCATCGTCGCCGCCGTCGCCGCACCGGTGGTGACCGTGGCGACCAGGCGCGCCGACCGGCGGACCATGCTCTGCGCCCTGGTGCTGCTCCTGATCCTGGCGGATCTCCTCAACGCCTTCGCCCCCGCCTACTGGGCCGTGCTGACCGCCAGGGTCACCCTCGGCCTGGTCATCGGGGCCTTCTGGTCGATCGGCTCGGGGCTCGTCGCACGGCTCGTCCCGGAGCACCGGCAGGGCCGGGCCACCACCCTCTTCTTCACGGCTGTCCCGCTCGGCTCGGTCCTCGGCGTACCGGCGGGCGTGTTCCTCGGCTCGCTCGCCGGCTGGCGCGCCGCCTTCCTCGTCATGGCTGCGCTGAGCCTGCTGACCCTGGCCGCCCTGCTGGTGTCGCTTCCACCGCTCCCCCCGCTGACCAGCACCGGCCTGGGCGTGCTGCGTGGGCTGCTCGCCGGTCGGGGCACCCGGACCGGCCTCGTCGTGACGTTCCTGATCGTGCTGGCCCACTTCGGCAGCTACACCTACGTCACCCCGTTCCTCGAGGCCACCGCCCACGCCGGCCCTGGCCTGGTCACCGGCCTCCTGCTCGTGTACGGCGCCGCCGGACTGCTCGGCAACGTGCTTGCCGGAGGCCGCGCGGCAGGCGCCCTCCGCCCGGTCTTCGGCACGGCCGCCGTGCTGATCGCCGCCGCGACCCTGCTGCTGCCCCTGCTCGGCACCGGCGCTCCGGGCGCCGCCGTCCTGCTGACGCTCTGGGGCGCGGCGTACGGCGCCGTACCGGCGTGCTCCCTCACCTGGTTCCTCACCGCGGCCCCGCACGCCCCGGAGGCGGCCGGCGTGCTGTTCACCTCGTCCTTCCAGGCGACCCTGTCGATCGGTGCCCTGACCGGCGGCCTCGTGGTGGACCGCGCTTCCCCCGCCACCGTCATGGTGCTGGGGGGCGTCGTCGCCCTCCTCGCTGCCGCCACCGTGCGGGGGTACGGCCACCGGGTCCGGCCCGAGCCGGCAGCCGGCTCGGAGCCCGGGGCTCGCCCCTGATGCCGAACGGGCACGCCTTGGCCGGGAACGCTGTCCGGACCGGCTGAGACCGGCTGAGACCGGCGGTGCGGAGCCGGGCCCGGGGTCCGCTTCCCGGCACGCGGGTGACGGGCTGGGTGGTCCCGGAGCGCCGGGCGGCGCCCTGGGCCAGGACTACCGGCGCCGGCAGCCCCGAAGCGGCAAGGTCACCGGGTGGCGGCGCGCCCGCCGTCCCTCGGGCGGTCGTGCCGCGCCTGGCCGCCCCGTGGGTGGCGGGTGTCGGCCGGGGTTCCGGTTACAGGTGTGCGAGCAGGTTGTGGAGGGGGGCGGGTACCTGCCCGGGTTCGAGGGCGTCGGTCAGGAGGTGGCCGTAGCGGATCTTGCGGCCTTTCTTCGTGCCGAGGAAGCGTCGCATCTGCCGGTGCGGGGGTCGGTCCTGTTGCGCGGGCTGGCGTGTGAAGGCCTGCCAGGCGGGCAGGTCGCCCTCGGTCCGGACGATCTCCTCGGCCCGGGGTACGCCCAGGGCGCGGATCAGTTCGTCCTCCAGGTCCGCCACGCAGACGAAGAAGCCCTGGCGTGGTGCGCCGGCCCGTTCGAGGCCGCGGTCGTAGAAGGACTGTTCGTTCTCGTCGCAGAGTCCGGCCAGGCGCAGGCCCAGCCCGGGCGGTCCGAGGAGGGCGGCGTAGCGGGCGATGTTCATGGCCCCGCCCATGGAGATGACGCACACTCCTTCGGCGGGCAGGTCGCGGCCGTGGCGGGTGGCGAGTGTCTCGACGGCAGCGAGGTCGCTGGGTCCTTCGACCAGTACGGCGGTATGCACGCGCAGTCGTGCGGCCAGTTCGCCCGCCGGCGCGCCGGGGCCGCCCGCGGCCCAGCCGGTGACCGTGTCCCGCAATGTCTGCATGTCCGTCACGGGGTGATTGTGCTCCCGTCTGCCCGTGCGGGGCACGGGCTTTTTTGCCGGCCGCGTCCGGGCCGCGTCCGGGCCGTGCCCCGGCCGTGCCCCGGCCGTGTCCGGGCGGGGCTGCGGGCGGGGGCAGGAGCGGCTGCGGCCGCGCGGGAGCCCCGGCCGCCCGTGCCGGGAGTCCCGGTGGTCCTTGCCGGGGTGCCGGTGGCGAGGCCCGGCAGGAGAGGACGCGGGACGTCCGCCGCTGCTTCGGGCCCTGTCCGCGGGTGTCCTTCCGTGCGGGCCGCCCGGTGCCCGGCGGCGGCTGCTTCGGAAGAGTGTCGCGCTCGGGGCGCCCTGCTCGTAGGCTGGCCGGATGTCGAGTCGTTCGAGCGTGTCGGTGTGCCCCGGTCGTGAACTCGCCTACCCGGCGGCCTTGCAACGCCTTGCGGGGATGGGCGCGATCCCGCTGGTGTGTGTTGGGTGCGGATGCGGCGCCACCCACCTTGTGGTGGTCTCGCCCGAGGGCGCCGAGGTCGTCGCTTCAGGGGGCGGCTACCTGCGCGCCCGGTACGAGGCGCTCGGTTGGCCGGCCGCGACCGTGTGCGGCGAGGGCGGCGCCTTCCGCTACCACCTGGTGCCGGGCGCCGACCGCTCGTTGCTGGACGGCTTCCTGGGGTCCGTGGCCTCCCGCGCCCCCGGCGCCTGAGCCGTCCGTGCCCCGCGCTCCCAGTGCGGCCTGCGTCGGAACCGCGGGGCAGGAGGGCAGGGTGACGATGGCGAAAGGGTGGCCGGCTCGGCGCTCGTAGCGCCGGTTGGGCCCATGGAAGGCTCCGGCCGCAAGGGCGTTGGGCCACCCGGCGGTGACGCCCCGCCCGCCGGCCCGGGTTCGCTGCCCGCGGGGTGACGCGGGCGGCGAATTCGCGGGGGGTGTTCAGCGCGCGTTCGTCCAGGGTGGTGTCCAGGTGCCGGGGGTGTCGTGGCCGGGGGCGGTGGCGGTGAGGTGGGCGCGCAGGGAGGCCAGGGCGGGGTGGGGGTTGTCGCGGTGCCACAGGAGGGAGTGCGGGTAGACGGGGACGGGGTCGGTGACCGGGATGCGGCGCAGGTCGTGGCCGGCGGGCCAGACGAGGCGGGTGTGCTCGCCCATGAAGGTGGCCAGGGCCGGGGTGTCGGCGACGGTGTCCAGGAGGGCGTCGGAGCCGAAGTTGGGGCCGGTGGTCTCGATCGTGAGGCCGAACTCGGCGGCGAGGTCGTCGTAGTAGGCGCCCCACTCGGTGCCGGGGGCGATGCCGGGCATCCAGATCCGGTGGCCGGCGAGCTGGGCGGGGGTCACCGACTTGGCGTTCGCCAGGGCGTGGGCGGGGCCGGTGAGGAGGTGGAGCGGTTCGTCGAGGACCCGGACGGACTCGACGTCCCCGGGCAGGGGCCGGCCGGGCGCGGTGACGGCGCGAAAGGACGCGTCGAGTGTGCCGGAGCGGATCGCGGTGACGGCCGTGTCGATGTCGAGGAGCATCAGCACGTCGAGGTCGGTCTGCGGGTGGGCGTGGTGGAAGCCGCGCAGCAGGCCGGACTGCGCGCCGCGTGAGTTGATCACGTCGACGCGCAGCGGGCGGCGGGTGGAGCGTACGGACGCGGCCGCGCGTTCGGCGGCGCGCAGCAGTTCGCGGGCGTGGGGCAGGAACGCCTGTCCGTCGATGGTGAGCTCGGCGCCGCGCGGGGTGCGGGTGAACAGCCGTACGCCGAGGTCGCGTTCCAGGGCGGCGACGCGTTTGGAGACGGCCTGCTGGGTGAGGGACAGGTCGGCGGCGGCCTTCTGGAACTGGCCAGCCCGGGCGATGGCGGCGAAGGTGCGCACTGCTTCGAGGTCCATGTCGGCTCACCCTAGTGCTGTGACCGCGTGCGTTCACCGGGCCGGTGATCCCTGACGTCGGGAGCCGGGCCTCTGGCTCAACACGTGCCACCGGGTGTTCACGGCCCTCCTGACGGGCCGGACAGGCGAGTTCGGGGTTGGCGGCTGTCGAGGCGTGAGTCGGCCCCCGGGAGGGGTACTGCCGGGGGCCGTCGGCTCACTGATCCGCGGTGCTCGGCGTGATGGGTCCCGTCATCGTGTGGGGCACTACCGCCGGTTCGAGCAGTGACAACGTCCGCTGCTGCGCATCGAGGCCGGCACGGATGCCGACCGGCATCGGCAGATTCGGGCCGGCATGGCCGAACTCGACGTTGCCCAGGACCGGGATGTCCCGGTCGCCGAGGACGTCGAGGACGATCTCGGGCAGGGTCGGGGACGCGCCGGGCCCGAGTCCGCTGATCTCGTGCGGAACGCCCACGACCATGCCGGAGATCCGGTCGAGGATGCCGCAGTGGCGCAGCACCTGCAGATAGCTCCACAGGTGCGATGCCAGGCCGCCCGTCTCCTCCCAGAACAGCACCGCACCGTCGAACCGTTCGAGCGGCAGCGCGAAGGGCGTCGCCTGCGCCAGCACGATGCGATTGATCACCCCGCCGATCAGCGGGCCTTCGGCACGGCCGGGACGCCAGCACTCCCACAACGGGCTCGCAGGCAGTGCACCGATCGCCTCGGTGCCGGTCAGCAACCCGGAGTAGAGGTTCTCGAGTTCTGCCCGGCGCGCCACGGGCGCAGCCTGCCAGTGTCCGCCGAAGCCGGGGACGGCCATGTCGGCGTGGAACCCGACCAGACCCGTGCGTGCGTAGAGCACCAGATGCAGCAGCGAGATGTCGCTGTAGCCGAGGATCGGCTTGGGGTCGGCCCTGATCGCCTCGACGTCGATCAGGTCGAGGTAGCCGAGCGCCGTCTGGCCGCCGTCACTCGCGGCGATCGCGCGCACCTCGGGATCGCGCAGAAGACCGTTGAGCTCCGCGGCGATCTCCGCCGGCCTGGCCGCGCTCCACCAGTGGCGGCGTCCCGCCTGGAGCAGCGGAGCCCGGCGCACGCGGAATCCCATCCGCTCGAGCACGACCACCGTCTGCTCGACGTTGGGCTCGTGAGCGGCCGCCAGCGGACCGGACAGCGAGGCGATGACGACGAGATCTCCGGGCCTCAGGGCGCGCGGTCGAAGCAGTCGTGGCAGAGCGGAACCAGTCATGGCGTCAGTGTCGCCGGTGCGGTGGGGAGGGTCACGCGACTTTCGCCGGTCGTCCGCCCCGGTGCGGGTCCTTGCGGCAGGTCACCCCCGCCAACTCCCACCACCCCGACCACCCGGTCCGGCCCCGCGCACTGCACTCCGCGACGCAGGGCCGTCCTGCCGTTGCGGGCGGAGGGGTTGTCCAGGATCCCATGCCCCGGGGCGCCGTCCAGTCGGGCGGCCCGGACCGAGCGGGGCGCGGCGAGGGTGTTCGTGGTGCCCTTGCGGCGGCGGTCGACGCCCCGAGGGGTGTCGCCGCCGACCGAGGAGCAGCCGGGGGAGCGACGCCGCAGGTGCGCAGCGCCGCGATGCGCGGCCGGGTCGCGATGCCGGAGCGGCTCCGCGTCGACCGGCAGCTCGAAGATGCCGTGATCCAGAGCCCGGGCCCGTTCCACCTCGCCGGGGTCTTCGGGCTCGACGAGAAGAGCGCCGTGCGTTTGCGCGGACTCGGCGCGGGCGCTGTTGCAGCAGGCCGCTGAGCGGTGACTTCGGTGAATCCCGCTCGACCGGTTTGCGTCATCGCGGGGGTGAGCAGGCCGTCACGGTCGAATCAGTCGGATCAACAGCCGGGCCCGACGGGCGCGGACGATGTGAGGGCGAGCGCGGCGGTCCGCAGCTCGGCGGCCCACGTCTGCTGGTCAAGACTCAAGGTGTACTCAAGGCAGCACACGCATTGCGGGATCAGCTCGACGAATGATCGCTCCTCCGCGGTTTCGGCCTCCGTCTCCCACCAGTCGTCCGTCGTCAGGTCGGCGGGACCGACCTCTCCAGCGACGAGCCTCGCCGCGAGCCGGCGCAAGGCGTGGCGCCGTGCCAGCCGCGGATCGGGCAGTTCGATCCCGGACTCGGAGAGTGCTTGCTCGAACGCGGTGCGGATGTCGTGGGCGTCCGCGGTGCGCGGCCAGCCGGCGAGCTCGCACAGCGTCGGGGTGTCCAGCCCGGCCGCGAGCGCCTCAGCAGCGATCATCGGCAGGTCCTCCGGGCGGACCTCGTCCGCCCGGTAGCGGCACGCCACCTCGGCCAGGGCCGTGAGGCCGCTGTGTGTCGGTGCATCCGGTTCCGGTGTCGTTCCTGCTGGTTTCATGGCTCCTACGATGCCAGCACCGTTCCCGAGAAGGCTGCCCCGGGGGGCGGGGGCCTGGTCGGTGCCTACCGGCGTGTTCGCTAACTGGCGGTTTCAAAATGATCTGCAGCTGCAGTCAAGGAAGATCATGATGTGAGAGCACACTGATCCTCGCAAGCGAACGGAGCCCGCATCGATGGCAAGGTCCCCTGGCGCATTTCAGTCGATCACCTTCGCGGCCTGGCGTGACCGTTTTCCTGGGCAGGACCGCGCCTCCAATCGGTACTACGTCACGCTGGCGGAACTACTCGTGCGCCTCGGGAGCTTTGGGCTCGGTCTCACTTGGAAGGTGCGGATCGACGATGCTCGACTGGTCACCAGGTTTGCCGAGATCGAGAAGGCTTCCTCCGGTGCCGGGATCGGCACCCTGGAGCTACTGGCCCTGGTCGCGCCGGATCTTCAGTTTGTTGACGGGGACTTCGCGGGGTATGCAGGGGACGAGCTGAGGGTGGTGCTGCGGGAGTTCGACAGCACGAGTTGGGATCTCTGCACCGCAGATGCCTCGGTAGTCCGGGAGATCCGCCAGCACTACCCGGATGCGGTGCCGACTCCTGAGGATGTTCTCCAGGAGATCCCCTGGCCGACCACCCGGCGGGAGATGTGATCCAACGCTTCCACTGATCGTTTCTGGGTGAGCTGAACTGCGGGTCTTGCGCTCGGCGATCTTGGTCTGCAGGGTGTCCAGGTGCGCGCCGATCTTGTTCCGGACGACCTGTGGGAGCGGGTGGCTCCGCTGCTGCCACCTTCTCCCGGACGACTTCGCATCCCGGACGACTTCGCATCCCGGACAGGGCGGCTCTCGCCGGCATCGTGTACGTGCTGCGGACCGGCGTTGCCTGGCGCGACGTCCCTACCGAGATCGTGGGCTGCTCCGGCGTCACGGCCTGGCGCCGGCTGCGGGACCGGACCGAAGCGGGCGTCTGGCCCCGCCTGCACGCCGCCCTGCTGACCGAACTACGCCGCGCGGACTCGCTGGACCTGGACGACTGCGCCGTGGACGGCTCGCATGTCCGGGCCCTCAAAGGGGGGACCATGTCGGCCCCTCGCCCGTCGACCGCGCCCGTCCCGGTTCCAAGCACCACCTGATCGTCGACAGCCACGGAACCCCGCTCGCTGTCACGCTCACCGGCGGCAACCGCCACGACTTCACCGAGCTCCTGCCGCTTCTCGACGCGATCCCGTCGATCCGGGGCCTACGGGGACGCCCCCGGCGCAAGCCTCGGCGCCTCTACGCCGACCGTGGCTACGACTTCGACAAGTACCGCCGCCTGTTGTGGAAGCGCGGCATCAAACCGTTGATCGCCCGACGCGGCGTTGCCCACGGTTCCGGACTGGGCATGGTGCGCTGGGTCGTCGAGCGTGCGTTCGCCCGGCTGCACCAGTTCAAGCGAGTCCGCATCCGCTACGAGCGACCGCCGACCTCCACCAGGGTCTCCTCGAACTCGCCTGCAGCATCATCTGCCTGCGACGACTCCGGGCGGCATTCTGAAACGATCAGTAAAGCTCCAAGGCCGGCCCCGCGCATACACGACCTACGACTCTCGGGTTTTCGCTGATGATCATTCAGTTTCCTTTAACCCGAAGGCCTTTGAGGGTTCGGCCTGGCCGGGGTGGTCTGGTTGATCCGGTGGATCGGGCTCCGCACGGTGTTCTTGCGGGCCCGGTCCGGTTGGGCGTCCGCCGGAGTCCGGTTGCTGCGGGCTGGGGCCGTCGTCGCCGGCCGGTAGCACACGGTGTTCGTGCTGTGTCGGTGCACGATCGCCCTGTCATTGCTGCGTCTGGTGGTCCGTGGGCCTGCGGGCCCTGACCCTCTGTGTCGGCGTGTCTCGGCCGGGCGGGTGGGAGCGCCCCGTGACGTCCGGACGGTTCGTGGCCCGCCTGCGTGGACCCGGTGGACGTTCCCGGTCGCGGCGGTGACGATGAACAACTCGAGGTTGTGTCTGGTGGGCATGCTGGTTGTTTGACCTGCTGTTGTGCCGCCCGGTTAGCTCTCACCGGTCAACTGGCTTGTACGGCCGGGGGTGTTGGAGGGGAGTGCTGCAGGCATGGCGGGTATGGCGGGCGGGAAGGCGTTGGGGCCGGGGTTCGGCCGGTTCTGGGCGGCGTACGCGGTGAGTGCGTACGGGTCCGCACTGGGGTTCGGGGCGTTACCGTTGATCGCGGTGCTGGTGCTGCACGCGGGTCCGGCCGAGGTGTCCGCGTTGTCCGCGGCGGGGCCGGCGGTGGGTGCGCTGGTCGCGGTGCCGCTCGGGCCGTGGGTGGAGTTCCGGCGCAAGCGCCCGGTCATGATCGGGATGGACCTGGCCCGGTGCGCGGCCCTGGCGACCATCCCGCTTGCTTATGCCGCGGGCCGGCTCGGGTTGGTCCAGCTGTTCGTGGTCTCGGTGGTGGTCGCCGCGGCCAGGATCGCGTCCGGTGCGGCCGGCGGCGCCTACCTCAAGGCCCTGGTGCCGCCGGAGGACCTGCTCGTGGCCAACGCGCGGCTGGAGTCCACGAACTGGAGCTCGATCGCGGTGGGGCCGCCGCTGGGCGGGGCGGCGGTCGGCGTGTTCGGGCCGGTCGTCACTGTCGTGGCCGACGCACTCAGCTACCTGCTGTCCGCGCTGGGCGTCGCCGCGATCGGAGGCCGGGAGCAGGCGCCGGTGCGGCCGGCCGGGAAGGGCCCGCTGCGGGCGGGCGCACTGCTCGACGGTTGGCGGCACATCATGGGCGACCGGGGCCTGCGCGCGCTCTGCCTCAACACGATGCTCGTCTCCGGCCTGATCATGGCGACCGAGCCGGTGCTGGCGGTGCTCCTGCTCGGCCGGCTCGGCTTCGCGCCCTGGCAGTACGGGCTCGCCTTCGCCGTGCCCTGTCTCGGCGGGCTCGTCGGATCCCGGCTGGCGCCCCGGGTCGTGGCCCGCTACGGCCGGGAGCGGGTCTTCCGGACCGTCGGCACCCTGCGCGCCGTCTGGCTGATCGGCCTGGCCTTCGTGCGTCCGGGTACCGTCGGGCTTGTCACCGTGATCGCCGTCGAGCTGGCGATCGTCATCAACATGAGCCTGTTCACCCCGGTGGTCGCCACCTACCGGCTCGAACGCACGCCCCAGCACCTCCTCGCCCGCACCTTGACGGCGTGGTCGATCAGCCAGCAGGCGTCCATCGCCGCCCTCACCGCGCTCGGCGGACTGCTCGCCGCCGCCACCGGCCCGCGCACCGTCCTCGTGGCCGCGGGACTACTGGTCCTGGCCAGCCCGCTCCTGCTTCCCCGGCCCGGCCGGTCACCCCGGCCCGAGCCACAACCGGCCCCCGGCCACGCCTGATGCGCCGCCGCCACCCGCCGCCGCACACCGCCACCCGCCGCCGGCCCGCATGCGCACGCCCGTGCCCGCGTCCACGTCCCTGCCGGACGACCACCACTGCCTGGGCGTCGAGGCGCTGAACGCCGCCCGGATCCTGATCATCTCCCCGCTGGTCCTTGCCGAACTGGACCGCCTGCTGACCGTGCGGGCCGGGGAGAGCGAGGCGGTGAACGCCGTCACCCGCCTCGGCGCGCTCGCCGGGCAGGGCCGTGTGCAGTTCCCGCACGTCGACCGGCCGCTGCTCACTGAGTCCGACTAACTGATGAACCGTCATAGGCGCCTGGCGCTCGGTATGTTCGATGGGGCGTGCTGGAGTTCGCCGCGGGGCCCGGTGGATCGGTGGGGGTGTCGAGGTCGATGGCGCGTTTGCAGAGCTCGGCTTTGGTGGGCCGCTCCATCTGGCAGGTGGTGCGATCCTGGGGTGCCAGGCTGTGTGAGGGCGTTGAGGCGCTGCTCGGCTGGGGTGCCGGTGACGGTTCCGTTGCCTGTTGGTGGGGCAATGCGCTACGGGCTGCGGTGTCAGGGCCGGCGGGTGCGGTCTAGGTGGCGGGCGAGGGCGGCTGCGAACTCGGCGGGGTGGCTGAGGTGGGGCGCGTGGCCGGCGCCGGTGATGGTGTGGACGGTGGCGGCGGGCAGGCGTTCGGCGAGGAGCTCGGTGATCCGGCGAACGGCGGGCGGGCCGTTGGTGCCCACCGTGAGGGTGATCGGGACGGGGCCGGAGGCCAGCGCGTTGAGATCCAGCGCGTAGTGGTCGGGGTCGCGGAACTGGTCCAGGAACGTACGGGCGTTGGCCGCGAGCATGGTGCGCTGCGGTCCGTCGAACAGTTCCTGCCAGTGCTCGCCGAAGGCGACCTTCTCCGCGAAGAGTGCGACGGCCTTGTCGGTGTGGCCCGCCTCGATGTGCTTGGCCACCGTGATGACGTGCGCGCGGGCCGCGTCGCGCATCGGTTCGCCGACGGGGTCGCCGGTGAGCAGGGGGAAGGCGGGCGGCTCGTGGGCCAGTACGCTGCGGACCAGTTCCGGGTGACGGGCGGCGGCCATGAGCGAGACGAGGGCACCGTAGGAGTGGCCCACCACGTGGGCACTGCCGCCGGAGAGCTCGGTGATCACTGAGACCAGGTCGCCGACGTGTTCGTGGATGACGGTCCGGCCTGGCGCGCTGCTGCCGGAGTGGCCGCGTCGGTCGTATCGGACGGCTGTGACGCCTGGCGGGAGCAGTGGGACGACGCCGTCCCAGCTGGTGTGGTCGTCGAAGGAGCCGTGAACGAACACCACCGGCGTCGTGGTCTGGTCCGCGTGCCAGCTCAGCTCGGTGCCGCCAGTCCGGAGGCGGCCGGAGCGGTGAACGGTGTTGGTGGTCGGGGGAGTTGCCCGGGTTGCGAGATCCATGCCGGGAAGGGAATCATGTCACCTGTCAGACAGTCAATCATTGACCCTCTGGTGATCTTGGAGAGCAGATGTTGAAGGTCGGGTCGAGTTCACGCGTCGAGCAGATCGTAGAAGCCGTGTTGGAGGAGATTGCCTCCGGGCGCTGGGGGGTGGGCGAGCGCGTACCGCCGGAGCCGGTGTTGATGGAACTGCTCGGCGTGGCGAGGAACACGATGCGGGAGGCGGTTCGGGCGCTGGCCCACGCCGGCGTGCTGGAGATCCGCCACGGGGACGGCGTCTACGTGCGGGCGCGCACCGACACGGAAGGCATCCTGCGGCGGCGCTTCGGTGCGGTGGACCTGCGCGACATCCTTGCCGCGCGCCGGGCCCTGGAGGTGGAAGCGGCGCGGGCGGCGGCCGAGCGTCGCACATCCGAGGACCTGGACCGGCTCGCAGACGCCTGGCATCGGCTCCACGGCGACGGCGTAGGGGAGGCCGACCGGGTCGCGGCCGGAGTCGCCTTCCACCGCGCGGTGCTGGAGGCATCGCACAACGTCGTCCTGATCGAGCTGTACCAGGGGCTGACCAGTGCGGTGGCCGAGAGCCTGCGGCGCTCGAACGCCCTCGGCGACCTGCCCGAGCCGCCGGTTCACCTGCATCGAGGCTTGTACGAGGCGATCCGCTCCGGTGATCCGGCCCGGGCGGCGGCAGAGGCGGCCAAGCCCCTCGACGCCATGATCGACGCGCTCGGAGCGAAGGCGACGAAGGCAGCGCGTATGGCTTAGAAAACCGACGTGGATCTGGTTGCTCTGCGATCCGGCACGTGACTTTGAGGCGTGGCAGGGCCAGAGGACGGTACGACCAGCGGATTCGGGACGGGGACGGGCGGCGGTGTTTGCACTTGCGGTCGCCCGGCGGGATGGTCGCCCAAGGTCGGTCGCGTCCAGGCCGTGGCCGGCCGGCAGCCTCGCGACCTCCTCGTCGGCGCCGGCCCGCTGGCCCTGGCAAGGAAGACCGCCGCGAGCTCGCGTCCGGTCAGATTCCCTGCTGGCGGAGCTTGGTGAGCGCGGTCCTCAGCGCCTGCTCTGCCCGATCCTGGACCTGTCGGACGTCTTCCCCCGGCTCGTCCTGGTTGACGACGACGGTCACGGCGACGGGGCCCCGGGTGCCCACCACGAAGGCGTAGAAGCGAGGCGCGGTGCCGGCGGACGGCGTTCCGGAGACCAGCTCACCGGTCTCGAAGTAGGCCTGGTCGGCGAGGTCGGCGAGTACGTTCAACGGGGGGACCTCGTGGGTTCCCGTGATGGTAGTGCCATTGTCCCCGACAGAGGTCGGGCACCGTGCGCTGTCCGACCTGGCTGTGGAAAGCTCCTGGTGCGCGGCGTCGGTGGTGCGGTACACGTCGACCATGGTCGAGCCATTGACCGCCGCCCCTGGGAAGGCGACGTACTTGACCTGCTGAGCCAGTAGCGAGGCCGGTGGCGAGGTATTTCGGTACCGGCAGGAGTCGTCCGCCCGCTGGTACTCCGGCTCGGGCCCCTCGTGTTCGACGGCCTCGTAGCCGGCGCCCCAATCAGCTGCGGTAAGGACGGTCGCCTCGGCAATCCCGCGGGCCTTCTCCGCAGCGGCCGTCGTGGGACCGGAAGGGGCCGGGCTGGCCGAGAAGAGTCCGGCGGGCCGTCCGCCTGAGCTGCCACACGCGGAGAGCAACAGGACCGACGTGCAGCACACCACGGCAACAGCAGTCGACCTGCGCCTCGAATCTCGGGTGATCACGGTAAATCACTACAGCACAGCAGTCCGTTCCTGTCGTGGCGACATGAGCGGGCAGTTGCGCGGGTGCGCCAGGGCGTGATGCGGGAGCACCGCGGTGCCGGCAGCGCACCACCACCTTGCGCTTCGCGCAGCCATGCGACCCCCGACCCGGTCAGCCGCTGCGGTACGACACCGCGCCCGCCCTCCCTGTCGTCGCCGGCGACGGACCCACCGCACGGATTCCGTCGGGGCTTGGTGGCGGAGCGGCGGGATGCGGCCCGGTGGGTCCCGGGTACGGCTACGCTGCCGGTGGTGCCTGCCGGCCCGGGACGCACATCCCCACGGCCGTCATCGGCGGGCACCGCCGCCAGGCACCTGGCACAGGCAGGAAGGGACGGAACCCGATGAGTCCGCAGAGCGAGCCGGCACAGCCGTCACGCATGGAGCAGCCGATCGTCGCGTCGGTGACGGTCTCGGGCACCGATGCCGCGCTGCTGCGCGAGCTCGCGGCGGTGCTGGGCCGCACGCCGGAGGCGCTGGCGTTGGAGTACGCCGCCGGCACTCTCAAGCTGCCGGCCGGCACGGTCGGGGACAGCGAGTTCGCCGACTGGGCGCTGTTCGACGGCCCTCACGACCTCGCCGAGCGCGCCGGGCAGGACCTGGCACACGGGTTCGGCCTGTGACGGCCGCCGCGCCGGTACTCGCGGTTGCGGACACGAGCGTGCTCCTCGCTGCGTTCAACGGCAAGGACGACCACCACCGCCTGGGCGTCGAGGCGCTGAACGCCGCCCGGATCCTGATCATCTCCCCGCTGGTCCTCGCCGAGCTGGACCACCTGCTGACCGTGCGGGCCGGGGAGAGCGAGGCGGTGAACGCCGTCACCCGCCTCGGCGCGCTCGCCGGACAGGGCCGTGTGCAGTTTCCGCACGTCGACCGGCCGCTGCTCGCTGAGGCCGAAGAACTGATGCGCCGCCACCAGGGCCAGGCGCTCGGCCTGGCGGACTGCGTCAACGCCGTTCTGGCCTGGCGCCTGATGCGGCCGGTCCTACTCTCCTTCGACCGCCACTACAGCACACTGCTGGCTCCCCGCCGCCCTGGTGAAAAGCCGTTCGAGGTCTACCCCGACCCTGCCCGCCGTTAGAAGAACTGCCGCCGCAAGGCCCCTCCCGACGACCGGCCCAGCCCGCCGGCCCCCGCCCGGGGTGGGGCCGACTCCCCCTCCCGGGCCGGCGGTGAGGTCGGTGGGACCTGCCTGGCCGGGACCTGAGCCGCGGGTCATCGGGCCGGTGCCGCAGGCCTCGGAAACCCGCTGGCCGGCGGGACTTCGTGCCGGGGGCCGTCCCGCCCCGGCCGCAGGGCCGGCCCGCCGCCCCGGCCGGGTTCTCCAGCGCCCCGGCCGGGGCGGGGTGGTCAGTGTGGGGTGGGTGGTGTGGAGAGTATTTGGTGGAGCGCGTGGAGGAGTGTGGCGTCGTCGGTGGGTGGGTGGGGTGCCTGCCAGGCGGTGTGGCCGTCGGGGCGGATGAGGACGGCTCCGGTGGCGGGGATGCCGAACAGGTCGGTCCACTGCGCGTGGGGTGCGGTGAGGGGGCGCAGTGTGAGGGGCAGGCCCGCGGCCGCGGCGGTGTCGTACTGGCGCTGCCAGGCGGCGGCCGAGGGGGTGAGCAGGGTGAACGTGGTGCCGAGGAGGTCCAGGGTGGAGGACGATCCGGGTGCCCCGGTCAGTGGCAGGTGTGGTGCGCGGGTGCCGGGGCCGCCGTGGCCGTGTTCGCGTGCGGGGTCCAGCGGCGGGCGGGCGGGGGTGTCGGGGTCGGTGAGGACGGCGGTGGAGCGGTAGGCGGCGGTGAGCAGCAGCTCGTCGTCGATCCGGTAGCCGCCGGCGGCACGGGAGTTGGCCAGGGACAGGTCGATGACCTGGCGGGCGAGGGGGCGGCGTTCGTCCTGGTAGGTGTCGAGGAGGGCCTCGCCGGCGGTGCCGGCGGTGACCGCGGCGAGTTTCCACGCCAGGTTGTCGGCGTCGCCGATGCCGGTGTTCATGCCGTGTCCGCCGGTCGGGGGGATCACGTGGGCGGCGTCGCCGGCGAGCAGGACCCGTGACCTGCGGTAGGAGTCGGCGAGCCGGGCGTCCGCTCGCCAGGTCATGGTGTCCTGGACGGCGACCTGGAGGTCCGGCAGGCCGGCGGCGTCGCGGACCAGCTCGGCGAGCCGGTGGTGGTCGCCCGCGAGGGCGGTGGTGTCGTCCTGTCGGGGGTCGAGGGGGTACTGGTAGATCCAGTGCCGGTCGTTGTCGACGGCGAGGAAGCCGCCGCGGCCCGGGGTGGTGAGGAAGTACGAGGCGCTGGCCCGGTCGGCCACGACCTCGCCCAGCGGCGCCTCGAAGCGGATGCTCAGGTAGTGGCCCAGGCCGGTGGGCCCGCTCATCGCGATCCCGGCGCCCGTGCGCACGGTGCTGGCCGCGCCGTCGCAGCCCACGAGCCAGTCGGCGTGCACCCACTGCCGTGTGCCGGTCGTCCGGTCCTCCAGCAGTGCGCGCACTCCCCGGTCGTCCTGGGTGAAGGAGAGCAGCCGGGCGGAGAAGGCGACATGGGCGGGCGCGAGTGTGCGGGCGTGCCGTGCGAGGACGGCTTCCAGTGCGTCCTGGGGGCAGATCAGGCCGGGGGAGGGGGTACGCCCGCCGCCTTCCTGCGGCGCGTGCCCGGGCCCGGTGCGCACGAAGTCGGGGTCGACCAGGCTGCGGCCGCGGTAGAAGAACACGTGCGAGGCCGGGAGCCCGGCCCGGCGCACCTCCTCCTCCAGGCCGCAGCGCCGCAGGATCTCCATTGAACGTGCCGACACCCCGCGCGCCTTGGGGTGGCGTGAGGTGCCCGGGCGGGCCTCCACCAGCAGGTGCTGCACACCGTGCCCGGACAACAGGACGGACAGGGCCAGGCCGACCGGGCCCCCTCCGACGACCAGCACGCACGTTGCATCCGGGAAACGCATGCCCACCCCACTTCGTAACGCCTAAACAGTGATTCCGACGTTACCATGGGAGTGACAGGCGATCAGAAAAGGACCACCCCATGACCGACGACCCCGCCGCCAACCCCCGCGGCCTGCACTTCATCACCGACCTCGCCAACACCCTCCACGACAACCCCCGGGCACAGGCCGCCGACCTCCAGGCCCTCCTCGAACACCACGGCGGACCACCCTTCCGCCTCACCGACACCGACGCCCGCGAACTACGCGAAGCCGCCCGCCACATCACCCGCATCCTCACCCTCCACGACGAGGACCAGGCCGCCGCCGCCATCAACACCCTCCTCGACCGCCACCCGCCCCACCCCCGCCTCGTCCGACTCCCCGGCCGCCCCTGGTCGCTGCACACCCAGGCACCCCCCACCGCCGGCCTCACCCACTGGCTCCTGTCCACCTGCGCCCTCGCCCTGGGCCTGTGGCTGAGCGAACGCGGCACCTGCGCCTGGGGACGCTGCGCCGCACCCGGCTGCGACCGCTTCTACATCGACACTGGCCGCCGCACACCACAACGCTTCTGCACCCCCCGCTGTGCCACCCGGGTGCGCGTCGCCGCCCACCGGGCCCGGAATGCCGAGGGATGACGGAAAGTCGGGCGTGTAAGGGACTTCGTGTAAGTCCCCTGTGGTCATTGGATGCTGAGCCGGTCCTCGAAGAAGAGTGAGAACTGGTTCAGGGCTTCCTTCCA
>NZ_JBHJUK010000161.1:7463-18141 GCF_042266225.1 Kitasatospora sp. NPDC056181 | reverse complement strand
CCAGGCCTGCCCGTCGGGCGTGGCCGCGTCGTCGCCCCACCGCACGTGGACCACCCAGCGCGTACTGCCGGGCGGGCGACGCCAGACCGTGAGCAGCCCGGGGCGCCACCGGCCGCCGAGCCGGATCTCCACCAGCCGCCACCGACGCACGTCCCAGGAGGCGCCGGGCAGCGTCATCAGCTCCCGCGGTGCCCGTTCGGCATCCCCAGGCAGCCCTTCGGGACGCACAGGGCGGGAGAACGGCACGGCTGAGGTCATACACTAAGTATTCGACCATTTGTTCGAGTGATCAAACGTCAGCCATCCGCCACCTCGCGCAGGCTCTCGTGCCAACAGCAGTCCCCCGGCTCGAGTGGCGCGACCGGCTGCCATGGCCCGCCCGGCTACGGTGGATCACCCCCGCTCCCCAAGGACACTCATGCGCCCCGCCCGCTTCCAGTAGCTGCTCCTCGACGCCGCGGCCAGCCTGCCTGGCACGGCCGCGAAGGCCTTCGCCGACGCCGGCCACACCCGTCACCCGTACGGCATCGCGGTCGAGGCCGGCGGCCGGACCTCGCTGTGGCAGGTCGCGGGACTCGGCGCCCCCAACGACAAGTGGTCCGGCTCCGAGCCCGAGCCGGTCCTCGGCACCAGGCCCTCCGCCATGGAAGTGTCCGCCCCGGCCGGCGATCGGGCCTCGGTCGAGCACGCCCTGGTCGCCGCACTCCTCGCCGCCGATCCGGGCGAGATCTCCGCGGTCGCGGTCTACTCCGACCTGCCCCGTCCCCCGGCCGTCGGGCACGGGGCGACGATCGACTTCCACGACGGATCCCGCATCTTCCTCAACCACGTCCGCTGATTCGAGGGGCCGAACCGCGAGTACTCCACGCAGGCCGGCCCCCGGGACCGACTCAGCGGGGATGCCCTGCCACAGTGGGGTCGCTGCCCGAGGGCAGGCCGATCGGCAGCGTCGACGCGAACGGGAGCGGGCGGCGGTGACCGCAGCGGAACAGGCCAAGGACGCGGCCGACGCCCGGACCCGGGCGTTGAGGACGCCGTTGCGCACCCACATGGTCCAGGGCTGCTCGCCGGCGGGGCCGGTGAAGGTGAAGTTGATCCGCGCGTCGAGGTTGTCGGCGTCCGGGCTCTTGAGGTGGAGGGCGGCGAAGTCGAGGGAGTGGCTGCCGCCGGCCGAGGCCTACCGCTGCCCCTACGCCACGGACTGGACGGCGGTGAAGACCCGCTGGGAACTGACGATGGGCCGGGGTGAGGCCGACACTCTGCACCGCATCGCCGCCGCATACCCCAACCAGGAGCTCACCGTCGCCCTCGCCCGCTGAACTCCTCTCATTGTGGAAACAGTTCACCCGCCAGCCGGGTCTTTCGCCGCTGCGGCCGCCCGTACCTGGCGAGCAACTCCCGGGCCACCGCCTCGGCGGGTACCGGGTCATCGTCCCGGGACAGGTAGATCCCTGCGGCGAGCAGCGCCGGAGGCAGCGCATCGGCGGCGAGCAGGGTCCGCCAGTGATCGGGGTCGAGTTCCAGGTACTCCAGGGCGTCGAGGTGGCGCAGCTCCGCCGGGTTTGCAAGGCTGCCGTTCAGGGCGGTGATGGTGCGCAGCCGGGGCAGGCCGCGCAGCGCGGCGAGCGAGAGGCTCTGGCCTTGGAGGTGGAGCACCTGGAGTTCGGGCCGGGCGGCCCGATCCAGCTGCGCCTGGTTGGTGGCGCGGGCGAGGTGGGGAGGGCCGTCGTTGGGGGTGTGGGCTTCGGGGTGGCGGCGGCCGAGGACGAAGTCGGTGAGGCTGTCGGCGACCAGGTCAGCGCCGAGTTCGAGTTCGTGGTCCAGCAGGATCACCTGGCCGAGGTTTCCCTCGGGGCCGGGTGTCAGGTCGACAGCGTAGGTGTCGCCGCCGTTGGAGCCGAAGGCGATCCAGCCGGGCGAGCCGACCAGGGGCTGCACGGCTTTGTCGGGGGCGGTGCCGACAGTGGAGGCGGCCGCGAAGGGCCACGGGCCGGGTCGGGTGTCCGCGGTGGCGAGGAAGAGGCCGTCCAAGCCGAAGAGTTCGCACCCGACGGCGTCCTCGGCATGCCGCTCGATTTTCATGTGGGCCTCGATCTCGTCCCAGGAGGGGTCCGGGCCCGCCGTGAACGGGTGGTCCACCAGCGCCATCAGGGTGCGCAGTTCAGCAGGCAGGGCAATGCCGAGGCGTGCCTCGGCGGCGGCGAGCCGGGCTTCGTCCGCGCCGCCGGTGAAGTCGCCGAGGCGTGCGCGCAGCGTGCGCTCCAGCAGCGCTGCGTCGGCGCGCGGGGATGGCCCGACGGCCGCCGGGACGGGCGTGCGGCGGCGCGGTTCGGGTTCCGCGCCGTCGATCAGCAGCAGGAGCAGGTGTCCGGGCCATCCGCGGGTGAGGTCGCGGAACGCGGGGCCATGCTCGATCACGTCGAGTTCGGCCCGCCCGTCGGCATCGACCCGGGCTTCCAGAATGATCTCGTCCTCCGCCAGGACCTCGGGCCCAATCGTCCGAGTCTGCGGGGCGGAGCGGCCGTCCACCGCGGAAACAGTGGCGAAGGTCTGCTCCTGGCGGTGCTCCACTCGACCGGCCAGAACGGCTGGGACGCCGCGCCAGGCGGCGCTCAGCAATGGAGCCCAGGTGGCGAATTCGTGCAACGGGTTGGGGGTGTCCGGCTCGTTCATTCCCGCACACTACGCGGCACCTGTGTCAGCGGCGGCAGCCGTGTGGAGAGGGTGTTGACCGGCCAGCCGATTACCGCTGCACCTACCTGACCGACTGGACCGTGGTGAGGACCCGCTGGAGCCTGCGGTGGGGCCAGGACGAGGCCGGCGCGCTGCACCGCCTCGCCGCTGGCTGCCCCCACGAGGAGCTCATCGTCACGCTCGCCCGCTGACCGGGTCCGTGTCACAAGGTGGGGGTGGCGGCCCACAGGTTTGTCGTTGGGATCGGCGGGGGTGAGGGGTCGGTGTACTGAAGGAGGGCCAAGGCCTCGGTGGTGCGGTCGAGGTCGATCAGGTAGCGGGCCATGTCCGTGACCTGCCATCGCGTGCCGGCATGCTGTTTGAGTAGTGACACGGCCTCTTCGGTGCGTCCGGCGTCGGCGAGCAGGCGGGAGATGTCGGCCGCCGCGCAGGAGGTGTCGCCTTCGGGGTGGGCACGGGCATGCCGGACGGCGGTGTCGACACCGTCTCGGGCGGCGAGCAGCGGCAGCCGGATCCGGTACAGCTCCCACTGCTCGTTGCCACCGCGCAGGGCGGCCAGGGCATCGAGGTGGGCCAGCCCTTCGGCGGGGAGGTCTTGCTTCAGGCACAGCTCGGCGAGGGCCTGCAGGATCCAGTCCTCGTCGGGGCGCAGGTCGGCCTGGGTGCGCATGACGGCGATCGCCTCCCTGCCCCGGTCGTGCCGGGCCAGGAGCTGTGCGTGCGCGAAGGCCGAGTTCGGGTGCCCGGCCGCGGGCATGTCCTCCTGGCGGTACACCGCGATCGCCCCCTCGATGTCGCCGCGCTCCTCCAGCACCTGTGCCAGCGGCTCCAGGGCCTCTTCGTCTCCGCCGGCCTTCGCGTAGGCGAGCAGTTCCTGGTGCCGGTCGTGCCGGGCCAGCAGGTCCGCCAGCTGGTCACGGCCGTTGACCCGGACGATGTGCTGGCGCCGGAGCAGAGCGACGGCGTCGTCGATATGGCCCTGGCGTTCGCGGATGGTGGCGAGCGGCCCGAGGGCGGTGTCGGCGTCGAAGCGGCAGCACCCGGGGAAGTCCGAGCACCGGTGTTCGGTGATCCGGGCGGTGAGCAACGCGGCGGCTTCCTCGTTACGGCCGGCGGCTTGAGCGGCATCGACCAGAGCGTCGATCCGCCCGTGCTCGTCGGCGTGGGGCAACAGCAGGTCGAAGGCCTCCTGGGCGCGGCCGTTCCGGGTGAGCAGGCGCGCGTAGTGCTCCAGCGCGTGCGGATGGCCGAGGACCATACGGGCCCGGACAGTCTCGATCGCCTCCCCGATGCGGCCACAGCCCTCCAGCAGCCCGGCTACCTCCACGACGGCCGTCCACCAAGTCGTCTCAGCGTACGGTGCCAGCACCTCCAGCGCTTCCGCCTGACGGCCCTGTCCGGCCAGCAACCGGGCCCAGGCCCGCGCGCAGAACCACTCCCCGCGCCCGGCCTGCTCCGCCACCACTGCGGTATGGCCGCGCTCCAGCAGCCGGTCGACCAGCTCCGGCGGGATGCAGCCGGACCGGGTCCGGTACCGGCGGTCAAGATCGTCAGCGTCCATGGCGAAACACCGTAGCGCCAGTCTCCGACACCCCCGTCGGCGCAGGTGGCAGCAGGGAAATACAGCATGGTTGGAATGACACTCCCCGCCAGTCGGCGCCGACACCTGGACTACCGACAAGCGCCGCGCGTTCGCCAACGACCTGAAGCACTCCCAGCTGATCGCCGTCTCCGCCGCCTCCAACCGAGCCAAGGGCGACAAGAGCCCCGACGCCTGGCGACCCCCGTCCATCGCCTACTGGTGCACCTACAGCCGCGCCTGGACCGACATCAAGCACACCTACGGCCTGTCCACCACCGACACCGAGAAGCAGGCGCTCACCGAGATGCTCGCCACCTGCACGTAATGGCAGCGGCCGGCCTGGACGCCGACGAGGTCAGACCGTGGGACGGCACGACCGGAAAGCACGGGCGCAGCATGGAGAGGAGGAGGCTGCGATGCCGAACGCGACCGCCAAGATGACCGTCAGCTTCTCCCTCGTGTCGATCCCGGTGACCGTCTACGCCGCGACCGGGCGGCACACCGTGCCGCTGCACCAGGTCCACGCCGCAGACGGCGGTTCTCTGGGGGACGAGGCTGTGGTGAGAGGCGGGCTGCGGAAGTTGCGCAGCTCAGTGCTTTGGCAAACGAAGCTAGTACGTGCAACACGTGTGGCGCTATCGCTGGATCGAGTGACCCGAGCGTGGACGAAGGCTCGCTACGGCGGGGTTCTCAGTCCTCGTAGATCGACCGCGCCGTCCGTGATCTGCGCAAGGCAGAAGCCCGCAGCCGTGCAACGCTCCACAGCGGACAGCTGCCAAGGGCGATGCCGTCGGTGATGACGTGGCGCTTCGAGCCCCGCCGCCCGCGGTCAACCGGTCCCGGCCCGGTTTGGGCGCCTTCACAAGCCTGGCGGTGCGAGCCATCGACCACCGCCCGAAATCAGTTGCCTTATGGCACACTCCGCGGCACCTCAGTGGGCAGCGGAGCGAGAACCATTGATAGGAGTTCCACAAACCGCACTGCCAGCGAGGCCTGCTCCGAGACCAGCAGTGCGCCCATGCCTAGCGATCGGGCCGGCACAAGATCGACGTCGTCACGATCACCTACCATCACCGCTTGGTTGGCGCCTACATCAAAACGTTGCAGCGCGAGTTCAAACGACTCTGGGCTTGGCTTCGGAGAAGAGACGTCACATGAACTGACAATTACATTGAACGAGGCAGGATCAAGTTTCGCCGCATAGAGAAGTCGCCGCGCCCACTGACATGGGGCATTGGTCACGATGGCAAGCCCTACATTGAGCTCTTGAAGACACTGGAGAATCAGGCCAGCGTGGGGTACGGCGTCGACGCCTGGGCCAGGATCAAGGCGGTCAAGGATGCCACGCACCTCGCCTGGGTCAAGTCCGAGATTAGAATAAGTAGCGAGGGCGGACGGAAGTTTTGCACGCGCGACATGAAACCGTCGTTCAATCGCTTCCGGCTGAACGCCATGAACGGCGGCAGCCGCCGCGATAATCGCACTATGCGCCCGCCGCGTGTGTGGCCCACTGGGAATCAAGGTATCTTCAAGATCGAAGCACACCAGTGACTTCTGGTTCATGGCGCCAACTCCTATTCACCGGGCCAAATACAGATCATTGGATAGCTGGGCCGCCTCTCCGACGAGCACCGGCACCAGATCCGGGTAGCCCTTGTGATGCGGCGCTCCACCCCACAGGCACACGAAGGCGGCCGCTGCCAGGCGCGCCCCAAACAGCTGGTCCTCCTCCCACTCCGAAAAATGCTTGCCCGCGGCGATCGCGATATCAGCGAGCTCGCGGGATCCCGGAGGCAAGGGGTCTAGATCGTAGTCGATCGCCAGTCTTCCACTCCGAACAGCGACGTTAATGCGCTGGCGCCGATCTTCCTCAGAAAGAACCTTCAACTTATTGATAGAAACATAGGAAAGAACGTAATGCACCGCCTTCGCAACACTATATGCGGCATCCATGTATCCAGCATTTCCGAGATCAATAAGAACGAACTCCGACTCCCTCCCAGGCTGCACCATCACGTTCGCCGGATTCTCATCGCCATGAGCCATAACCAAGGCAGGCGGGCGACTGCGAAGCAGATCGAGAGCCTTCCGCTGCAATGTTTCGAGCGAGGGGAAGCGGACTTGATTGACCGTCATCGGGAGTCGCGCGTATTCCTTCCATTCCGGAAAATGACGATACGCTTCAACCGTCCTCTCCGAGAGGCGCCTACTGGTCCGCCCATAGTCCCCTTCAGGATTTTTCGTAAGATGCCAGACACCCGTCTCTTTTCCCCAGAAATTCTTCCATGCACTCCGCGCGGAATCTCGATCGCCGGAGTTTATCAATTCCTCAACAGACCGATGTCCTTCTAGGAATGGAAGAACGATCACTCCATCCCCCTCATGAAGTATGTCGATGACATGCTCCTTGCCGAAGTGCGCCTGGAGCCGGGCCGCACCTGAAGCTTCAGCGTTGACTAGATCATCAGTTCCCAGCTTTACCCACAGTGTCCACTGCTGCCCGCGACCGTAGTGAGCTGTCACCTGGCAGGCAGCCGCCTCTGTCGCCCCCTTCGCATGGAACACCAGGTCATGATCGCGGATGACGATGTCACCGCTAATTCCCTGCCCGCGCAACGCCTTCCGCACCGCGTCTTTGATCCGCGCCCTCATAGACGCGGTAACGCGACGCTGCGCTTCGGCATGTCGCGTGTCAGCTGAGTGGGCACTTTCTAGCTGAACGTGCACGTTGCTACCCGGCACGACAGCCATCCCAGGGCTGCCGTGACTTCTCCTGAAAGTCCATGATCAGTCCCTTCGTAGGATGCATCGCGCTCGCTGTCTGCGAGTTTGTTGCCTTCCGCAACCCTTCGTGAGGGTCTTCTACCCAGGAGACCAGAAGTCTGGACTGGAGACATACGCCACTGCGGCCCAGTGGCCAAATTCCACGGGCCGCCATGTCCAAGCAAGTACGATTCCGAAGGGTTACCAGCAGTAAGGCGGCGGAATCCGATTAGGATGTATCAACAATGCAGCTCCGCTGCAAAGCCAGACGATCTCTTGCGGCGTGACAGCGCGGGACCACTCTGTCACGTTGGAAGAGATCGACACCGGGAGGTATGGTCTCTCAGCTATGGAGGTCGCTACTCGCGCGGGCCGGCCGAGGCACGTCTCAAAAAATGATGGTGGTGCGCGAGCGCCAGGTAGACGCTGATGAGCCCGTGTTGGCGCGGGTCCGGCCGTGGCTTCAGCGGCCCCGGTTGAGGGCACCCATCAGCTCGCGGTTCGCCCCTCTAGCGGCTTGCAACTCGTCCTCCTTTTCGGCGACTTTTTCCTTCAGCCCGACGACTTCTTGTTCCAGCGCGCCGATCCGGCGCTGGAGGTAGTCGATATCGGGTGGGGCACCGAGCCCGGATGAGACCCAAAGCTCTTCACCGAGTGTTTCGGCAAGCCGTTTCTCCAGGAGACGGATCCGAGCAGCCAGACGAGTGTTCCGTTCGAGGGCCGTGGCCAGATCCGCCTGGAGTGAGGCCCGGGTGACGCCAGCGTCCCGCTCACCCGGCGCCACAGTAGCTACGGATCTGCCCGTCGAAGCCCTTGATCAGGCGCGAGGCCGTCCGCAGGGACGCCCGGATGACCTTGCCAGCTGTCTGGGGGGTGAAGTCTCGCGCCAGCTTGGTCGAGCCGAGCAGGTCGGCATAGAGATAGACGGCGTGCAGCTTGACCGCGTCGTTCGAGAAGAGTCCGACGTCCTTCGTCCCCGGTACGACCCGCCCGTCGCGGATCTTCCACGGCTCACCGATCAACTTCGCCAGATCAGCCCGCAGTTCGTCACCAAGTGCCATATGTCGCCCACTTCTCATACACGCGTTTCACCCGAAAGTAGCACCGGCCTGTGACAGCCAACACGGGTTTTGTCGAACCAAGTTCCGGCCTGCTGAATGGTCACAGGCGGTGGGCAGGCTGTCCGTGACGTGTCGGCGCCCTCCAGAAGCCCTGACGGGGCGGCGTTGGATACCCCTGTCGTGGCCGGTGTCGGGAGGGAACAGGCGCCTCGGTACAGGCGGGGAGCGGCTGTTCCGGCTCGGGGTTCGACGGCGGTCGGGGCGGCCGGTGTGTACGACCGGCCGCCCCGGGCGGCGGTGTCGTGCCGTCATCCGGGCCGTGGGGGTGTACGTGCCGGGCGGTGTGGAGCAGGGCATCGCCGCGCGCCCTGGTCGGGACGCTCGGTGTGCTCAACGAGCGGGCGCGGCCCCGGTCACCGGGACGGCGGCGACGGCCTGGGCGGGGATCCGGCACGGGCCGGCGGCGAGGGCGCAGCCGGGTGGCTGCGGGGCCGGGGAGGTGAGTTTCGTCGGCGGCCGGGGTGGAGCTGGACGCTGGCGGGGACGGAGCGGTGCGTTCCCGGGGGCGAACGCTGGAAGACGGCGGTCAGCTGCCAGATGTGATGGCAGCTTGGACGGCGGTGGAGAGCGTCTGGGCGAGGGCCCCGCTGACTGCCGGGGAGTTGAGGATGTCCAGGATGGCGTTCCCCCACCTTCGCAGCCGCCCAGGATCTGGGGTGTCCGTGGAAGCCTCGTTCTCGATCCGGGTCGCGATGTCTGCGAACTCCTCGACGTCGCTTTCCGGAAGACCCAGGACAGGCGCTGCCTGGCGCAGCGATCTGGCGAGGAGCACCAGTTCGCTGGGGTTGATGCCCTGGTTGGTGGTGGCGGTCTGGGTGACCTCGCGGCTGTTCGCGGCGATGTTGCCGGTGTTGGTGCCGATGTGGAAGTTGGTGGTGGCGCCGCCGTTGTTGCGGCGTTCGTACGCGGCGAGGTCGGCGTCGTAGTTCTCCACGCAGTCTTCTCCTTCAGCGGTGATCTCAGCACGAAGGGGTCCGGCCATGCCTATGGCGCGGGCCGTTCCCTTGATCAAGCCCTTGGCGGTGAGGTACCCGGCGGCCCGGTCGATCTCGGTGCCGGTGAGCCTGATGCCTTCGAACAATGACTGTGGGGCTTCCAGGATGCCGGCCAGGGTCGGCATCCTGGTGCCGTCGTGCTTACGGCGCCATAGCCAGGTCAGGAGGCCGCTGCGGGCCGCTGCGGCGCGCCCAGCGGGGTCCTCCTGCCTGCGTCGCCGTGCTTCGACCCAGGCTATTCCGGCGGGCGTGATGTCGGCGACGGCTTCTCCGAGTGAGCAGAAGCGGTCGTTGAGGAGCCCGGCCTGCTTGCAGTGCCTCAGGATCTGGAAGGCCTGGTCGGAGGCAAGGCCGTGGTCGTCAGCGAACGGGGTGAGGGAGACGTCCCCAAGGGGCGTGTTTCCGTTCTGGTCGTAGACCCATTCCACCGGATTCTGCAGGAGGCTAGCCGCGAGCAGCAGGCGATCTGCTGGCACGTCTACTCGGGTGACCTGACCTTCAAGGAGATCGGGGCGAAGCTGGGCGGGTTGACGAGCCGTGCGGTAGAGGGGCAGTTGCGGCGGCTGCGGTTGTCGGCGAAGCGGATGGTCGCTGCCGGTGTGGTCGATGTTCCGGCCCGGTTCCTGCCTGCGGCCCGTACCGGTTCGGTCCGTGTGCGGGGTGGTGCCTGATGGGCAAGGCCGGGTTTGGCGGCGGCATCGGCGTGATGGGCGGCGTGGTGGCGTTGCTGAGCGGCGCCCCGTGGTTCGTCGTGCTGTCGCCCCTGGTTGTGGTCGCGATTCTGGTCGGGCTCCAGATCGTCATCCCGCAGGACTCCAAGCACAAGCTGGACTGGTGGAAAGACGGGCGCGACCGTAAGGAACGCCGCGACGAGCGCCGCGAGGAACGGCGGCGGCTCCGGGAAGGGCCGCCCGTGACGCTCCCCTCGCCCGCTCAGCCAACGCTGGACAGCGTGCTACGCCCGGCCGGACGGCGGAGTCGGCAGTGATCAGGTACTGGCACGGCCTGCCACCTCGCCGCTGGCGACCCGTGCCCACACCGGCGTCGGTGCCGACGCCGAGGGCCCGGTGGTGTCCGCAGGGCAATCCGGCCGCACCCACCGGTTCCTTCCTCCGGCCAGGGCTGGACAGCGAAATCCAACTCCCGGAACGCGAGCGGGCCGCTCTCCCCCTAGGTGCGCGGCCCGCTCGGGGCCGCGCACCTGATCAGGGCGTGTCGCCGGACCAGTCCCAGCGGGACGGTTCTGCGGCACGGGTTCGTAGTGGGCGCGGCCGCCGGCCCCGGCGGCGAGGAGCAGGTGCTGGTATCGCCAGAGTCGGTGGCAGCCAGTGACAGCTGACACGATCGCACGATCACCGTGCGCAGCGCGGTCCCCACGTGTGAATGTCCTGCGGCAAGTGTTCTCGTGGTCGCGGTGGGCTGTGGTCAGGAGCGCGGCGCGGCCTCGGGTCATGGGGTGCTCGCTCGGGCGTTGGTGTGGCCAGGAGCGGGGTGTGGCCCGGATCGTCCGGGGCACACCCGGT
>NZ_JBHJUK010000161.1:0-7457 GCF_042266225.1 Kitasatospora sp. NPDC056181 | reverse complement strand
TGCGGGGGGGGGGGGGGGGGGGGGGGGGGGGGGGGGGGGGGGGGGGGGGGGGGGGGGGGGGGGGGGGGGGGGGGGGGGGGGGGGGGGGGGGGGGGCACACCCGGTGGTGTGGGTGCTACATCATCTGCTGTTCGGTGAGGTCGTTGGCCTCAGGGGGTGCGTTCGGGGTTGAGCGTCCACTGCTGATTGAGCTGGACACCCGGGCAGTTCCAGATGCCGAGGCGGGTGCCCTGGGCGGTTGCCCAGCCGGGCAGTTCGAGGCACCGGCCGTTGGGGCTGCTCGCGTCCACCGTCGCGGGGAGATAGATGCGGCCGTCGGGGCGCACGGCCCACTTCTGGCCGTTCTTCCCTTCGCACCGGGCGAGGACCGCGGGGGTGCCATCGCCGAGGGCGTCGTCTTTGGTGGAGACGCAGTAGCTGCTGGCCCTGATGGTCCCGTCCGCCGCGAAGTTGAACCGCTGGTTCGCGGTGTTCCAGCAGCCCCAGATGGCGAGTGTGGCGCCGGCACTCGGGCCGCCTTCGGCGTCCATGCACTGCCAGCCGGCGCTGTTGGGACGGATGGAGACGCTCGCGTCGGCGTAGCCGAGGAGCTGCCAGGGGTTGAAGCCGTCGACCTTGTTCCTGGTGCCGTCGCTGCTCTTGCCGGGGAAGACGGTGATGGCGTTGTTGTTGTCGACTGCCCAGGCGTCGGGGTAGCCGTCGTTGTTGAGGTCGCTGGCGCCGACCTTCGGCTGGGCCGTGGCGGTCCAGTCGGCGCCGCCGAGGATGAGGAACCCGGAGTCGGGCTTGGTCAGGGAGGAGTAGTCGACCGTGCCGTCGGCGTTCCATCCAAGGGGGTAGGCGTAGAGGTCGCCTGTGGTGCGGTTACGGGCCCAGAGCGTGGTCTGATTCGTGGTTGCCTTGGTTATGGGATTGGTGGTTGGGCCGTTCGCGGCGCCGGGGTTGATGAGTTCGAGGTCGTTCCAGCTGCCCGAGGCGGTGGGGATGAGTGTTGCGCTGCTCAGGAGGTTGCCGGCCGGGGTGAAGACGTAGAGATTGTTGTTCTCCAGCGTCATGATGGACGTCTGGGTGGTGAAGACGGTCTTCGTCGGGTCCCCCGGTTTGGGGCCGACGGCCTCGCCCTTGGGGGTGCCGAACGCGATCACCTGGGAGACGGTGCTCCAGTCGGTGGCGTTGTAGCCGTCGCAGGCCGTGGTGGTGGCGTAGATCTTGCAGGTGGTGGGGCGGGCCGGTGTCAGGGGCTGGCTCTGGTCGAAGCGGCCGGTGCCGTCGTTGGGGATCACGTAGAGCGTGCTCTTCAACGCTGCCACAGTGCCCGTGTAGTGCGCGATGATCTGGTCGACGGGTTGCCCAGCGGTGAGGCTGCCGTGGTGGCTGAGCTGGTAGTCGGCCCAGGTGGCGCCGTAGGTGAGGTTGCCGGGCGCGGCGGCGGCCGGCGCGACGGCGGTGGATGCGCCGGGGTCGGTAGTGCCGCCGATGACGCGCAGGTCGCCGTTCTTGTCGGCGATTAGGACGTCCGGCTTCTGGTCGTTGTCGATGTCACCGAAGAGGGGCTGGGTGCCGGGCTTCCAGGGCACGTAGAAGTTGTAGACGGCCGGCTGGCTGTAGTTGCCGGCGTTGTCCATGGCCCAGGCGTAGAGGGTGTTGGTACCCCATCGGTGGGATGTGTAGGTGTAGGGCTGGTCGCCCGGCCGCCAGGTGCTGGAGTCGCACTTCCAGCCGACGACCGGGGTCGGGTCGGTGCTCACGCGCACACAGGCGATGCCGGAGGCCTGGAGGCCGGCACCGGGTGCGAGGTCCTCGGCGTTCAGGCTGAAGGTGCCCGCGTCGTTCATGTACTTGGCCGGGCTTGGGTTGGGCGTGCCCGAAGGCGGGAAGTCGGTGGAGCTGATGCTGATGCGGGGGTTGGTCCTGTCGACGCGGAAGTAGCACCAGGCGCTGCTGGGCGACGTGAGGAGGTCGTCGGTCGCGCGGGCGAGCCAGCCGTACTGGTGACCGTCGGACAGCGATCCCACGCTTTTCATGGGCCCGGGGTCGTTGTAGCTGCGGCCCCAGTCGCCGGGGGTTGCACTGAAGCCTGGATCGTTGTCGTCCCACATCTGGTAGCCGGTGTAGAGGTTCTGACCGGTGGGTGACCAGCTGTTGGCGGTGAGGTAGATCTCCTGGTTGTTGCCGACCCAGCCGGGGTTGTCCCAGGGGTTCGAACCGTTGCTCGTGCAGGCGGCCTGGCTGTTGTTGCTCGCGAAGCCCGGTGTGGGGGTGGTTCGCGGGTACCAGATGGTGGGGGTGATGTCGTAGGTCGTCGTGACGCTGGGGTTGCTGGCGATGTAGTGCCGGTAGAGCTTGTTCCATTCGGTGTCGCTCGGGGCGATGCCGATGGTCCAGGTGGGCCACCTACCGGCGGCCGCCTGCTTCATGATGTTGGTGGCATCGACCGACATCGGGCCGGTGCCGGTTATGGGCTGGCCACCAACGTAGGTGCAGCCGTTCATGACCGCGTTGCCGTTGTCCCCGCACGGCTGCTTGTACCAGTTGGTGGACCCGTCGATACCGGTGGGGGCCCAGTAGACGCCGAGGTTGGTGGGGGTGCCCGGGCTGGAGGCACCGGTGACTTGGGCGTTGAGGGTGGAGGTGAAGAGTGTGGGCGGTGCCTCAGCACCTTGGGGGATCGTGTAGATAGCCGGGTTGACGTTGAACTGGAAGTAGGCGCGCTGTCGGCCTTCGTTACCGCAGTCCTGGCCGGGGTCGGAGCTGTGGTAGCCGCAGAAGCCGGTGGCGAGGTTGGACTTGGTGTTCCAGTTCTTCGCGTCCTTGTGGTTCTCCTGGACCTCGACCGAGCTTGCGGTGTAGCTGGTGACGGCGGTGAGCGTCGGGTCGAGGTACCACGGGCCGGTGCCGGAGGCGAGGGCCTGGGGGTCGGGTGTCAGCTCGATCGCACCGCCGGTGACCTTGCTCCCGATGGAGGCGACGTTTGCGCCGTCTCCCGGCGCCTCGGCGGTCGAGGGTGCTGCCCCGGCGGGTGTGGTTACCGCGTCGGAAACCGGAGCCGCCGCGGAGAAGGAGGCCAGTTTGACCTTCGTGGGGGCACTGTCCGATGCGGTGGCCGCGGGCTTGGAGGAATCCCACTGCAGGGGGGCCGGTGAACGGAAGCGAAGGTTGCCCTTGTCGTCCTTGACGTCGATACGGCCCTTGTCGTCCGAGGCGACCGTCAGGCCCTCGGAGGTGATCGGGAAGCGCAGGGTCTTCAGCGCCGGATTCGCGGCGGCCTCGGGAGTCCGTACGACGATCACGTCTCGCCAGCCGCCGACCGGAAGCGCGGTCACCTGGAGGTCGATGCCGGGAAGGACGTTCGTGTAGGTGGCCGTGTCCCCGTTCAGCGTCGGCTTGGGCAACACGAACGGCGCGCCGACGGACAGTTTCTTGCCGTCAGGGGTCGCGACGGTGGCCATCGGAGCATTGCCACCGCCGGAGAGCGTGAGGGGGGTACTCGCGACGGCGGGGCTGACGGTTCCATCGGGATTCTGACGCAGGGTGGAGTCGAGATCCGCCCAGCCGCCGTCGTGCTTCACCCGGATCGGAAGGGCGTTGTCCGTCGTTGTCAGCGTGCCGTTCGGGTTGGCGATGGTCTTCGACGCCTCGTCCGTCATGGCATCGACGACGACCGACTTTCCCGTGGACTTCGCCTTGGCAACGGCATCGACCATCGCCTGCTGCTGGGGCGTACGGGGCGGGACCGGCTTGGACGGGACAAGCGGCTTCACTCCGCCAGCCGGTCCGTGGGTCGGCGTCGCGGCGGGTTCCGCGGCCAGCACGCCCGGCGCGACGAGCAACCCGAGACTCAGCGCGCACCCGGTCCCGAGTGCGGCCAGGCGCAGGGCGCGCCTGCGTATGGAAGGCGGCGGTGCCACGTTTGTGACGACTCGTGATGTGGTGGACATGGTCCTTCTGTGAATCCCTCCCGCTCGGCAGACGCCGGTAGCCGTCTGCGTTCGAATGGGAACGATGTGGCCTGACCTGGCAATAGGTCAAACCGGTTACCAAGTCGCCTGGATATGTCCGGACAACCACGGATCACAAAGTCAAGGTTCCGCAAAAATCTCATACTTAAATCGAACAGACTGGCGACGTGTTCAACTCTTCACTTATCGTCACATCGATCATGGCACGCCTGTGTCTTCTTGGTGCCATGTCGCCTATCAACGAGGAGAAGTGACGATGGTTCGGTCTGCCCGTAAACGGGCTTGGAGATCACCAGGAGGCCGGTGGCGGTCACCGGTGGTGGCAGCGGTGGTTGCCCTAGCAATGACGGGACTGACCGCTCCCCCGGCGCTGGCGTGGACTTACCCCAAGCCCAAGGGGAAGGTCTGGACTCCTCCGCATACGCCGCTGGGCAACGTGACCGTCTCGGTCGCGGGACACGACGCCGAGAAAACGACGCCCACGCCCGCAGCCAAGGCCCCCGCGTGGAAGCCGGAGTCCGCAGTCCCGTTGGTGACCGGCACCGCGACGGTGACCCTGGGGGCCGACAGCCCCGAGGCACAGGCCGCCCGCAGGGCGACCGGTGGCGCCTCACCGGCCTCCGGCGGTGCGACAGGCGCGAAGGCGGGTGCCCTGCCCGTGGAGGTAGCCCCAGGCGCCGACACGGGCGAGAGCGCGCACTCAGTCACCGTCCAGGTGACCGAGCAGGACAGGGGCAAGGCCGCCGGCGTCACCGGTCCCCTCATCGCCCTGACCGACGCCGAAGCGCCCGCTACCGACAAGGGCCGGGCCGCGAGCGTCACCCTGGACCTGAAGGGACTTCAGGCAGCCGGGTGGTCCGACCGGGCCGCCATCGTCGCCCTTCCGGCGTGTGCGCTGACCACGCCGGATCTGCCCGAATGCCGTACCCAGACCCCGGTGCAGGCGAAGGCTGACGGGCGAGGCGCGGTCACCGCCGAGGTCACCCTGCCCCCCAGGACAGCCGTCCAGCAGAACCAGGG
Organism: Kitasatospora sp. NPDC056181; assembly: GCF_042266225.1. Taxonomy (NCBI): domain Bacteria; kingdom Bacillati; phylum Actinomycetota; class Actinomycetes; order Kitasatosporales; family Streptomycetaceae; genus Kitasatospora; species Kitasatospora sp. NPDC056181. Next base: position 2,478 of record NZ_JBHJUK010000161.1, on the reverse strand, counting down.
CGGCGTGGTAAAGGCATCCTTCACCACGCCGACAACGCCTGCGTTGTCGGCTGCCACCACTGGCAGTGGCACCGGTGGCGGGTCGGTCGTACTCGCTGCGGCACCGTCACCGTCCGGCGCCCTGGGCAACTACACCGCAAGCACCCTGACCCCGTCGTCGGCCTGGACCTCCGGGGCCAACGCGGGCAACTTCACCTACAGCTACCCGATTCAGGTCCCGCCATCGCTCGGCGGTACGGCCCCGTCGGTGGCGCTGGGCTACAACTCGGCCGACGTGGACGGCAAGACCTCCTCAACGAATGCCCAGCCCTCCTGGATCGGCGACGGCTGGGGCTACGCGCCCGGCTTCGTCGAACGCTCCTACAAGTCCTGCGACAAGGCCGGCATCACCGGCTCCGCGGACCAGTGCTGGGGCGGGCAGAACGCCTCCCTCTCCCTGAGCGGGCACTCGGGCACGATCGTGCGCGACGACGCCACCGGTGTCTGGCACATGGAGAGTGACGACGGCACCAAGGTCGAGCAGGTCACCAGTGCTCCGCGCACGGTCAACGGCATCGAGTACCGTGACGAGTACTGGCGGATCACCACGCCCGACGGCGTTCAGTACTACTTCGGCCTCAACCACCTGCCCGGCGGGGACGGAAGCGACCCAGCCACGAACTCCGTCCTCACCGCTCCGGTCTACTCCCCCAAGAACGGCGACCCCTGCTACAAGGCCGCAAGCGGGAACAACTCGTGGTGCCAGATGGCGTGGCGCTGGCAACTCGACTACGTCGTCGACCCGCACGGCAACCTGACCACGTACAAGTACGCTGCCGAGGGCAACAAGTACAAGCGCGGCGCTGTTCAGAACGGCGGCAACGGCACCCTCACGGACTACCAGCGCGCCGGCTATCTCACCGAGATCGCCTACGGCCAGCGCCTGGACGAACAGAAGGCGGCCAAGGGCAGCGCCAACCCTGCGGCAAAGATCCTCTTCACCGCCGTGGAACGCTGCATACCCAGCGGCGCAATCACGTGCACCGAGGCACAGCGCACCACGGCGAACGCCACTTCCTGGCCCGACACGCCCGTTGACCAGATCTGCACCGACGCCACCTGCGTCAATGTCGCGCCGACGTTCTTCACCACGAAGCGTCTGACCGCAATCACCACCCAGGTCCTGGTCAACTCCGCCTACCGCACCGTCGACACCTGGAACCTCACCCAGCAGCTCGCCGACCCCGGGGACGGAACCAAGCGTCTCCTGCAGCTGGACTCGGTGCAGCGCGTGCCAAGCAACGGGCAGGCGGAGATCACGAACCTGCCGCCGGTGAGCTTCCAGTACAAGATGCGGGCCAACCGCATCGACGGCCTCGTCCCCGCCTCGCCGATGTTCATGCGTCCGCGCATCCAGAGCATCACCACCGAGATGGGCGGGAGCATCAACGTCGCCTACACCGACCCCGAGTGCTCCCGGGTCAACAACCACATGCCGGCCTCCGAGGACAACAACTCGATGGCCTGCACACCCGTCAAGTGGTACCTGCCCGGACAGTCCTCCAGCAATCCGGTCAGCGACTGGTTCGACAAGCCCCTCGTGAAGAGGGTCGTCGAGCAAGACCTCGTCAGCACCCCCAACGTCTCCAAGACCACCGAGTACACCTACGGGGGCGGCGCCGCCTGGCACCGCAACGACGCCGAATTCACCGACCCCAAGACCCGCACCTGGGACAGCTTCCGCGGCTACCAGTCGGTGATCACCACCACCGGCAGCGGCGACACCAGCGAGGCACCCAAAACCCAGCAGAAGGTCACCTACCTGCGCGGCATGCTCGGCGACTACCTCGCCAACGGTACGAGCCAGCGCACCGCCCAGGACACCGACGTCCCCAGCCCGCTCGGCGGCACCGTCCCCGACAGCAACCAGCTCGCCGGCCGCATCGTCGCCACCGAGCTCTACGACCAGGCCGGCGGCACGCTCACATCGGTCTCCGGAAGCACCTACAACGGGCAGACCGTCTCCGCGACCCATGCCCAGAGCGCGGGTGCGCCAAAGATCTTCGCCTGGCGGCCGGACTCCGAGACAACTGCCATCACCAAGGCGAAGCTCGCCAACGACAGCTGGCGTACAACCACGGTCGTCACGACCACGGAGCCGGCCAACGGCAACCGAGTCATCAAGGTCGACGACAAGGGCGACGGCACCGCAGCCACCCCGGAGATCTGCACCACCACCGGCTACGCGGCCAGCGCCAGTACGCTGCTCCTCACCCTGGTGTCGGAGAAGACCGCCTTCCAGGGATCCTGCTCCGGAAACGCCACAGCAGCCAACACGCTGTCCGGCGCCCGCACGCTCTACGACGGCAAGCCCTTCGGCCAAGCCGCCGCCGGCGACCCGACCAGCAACCAGGTCCTTGACCGCTTCGACCAGGCCGGCAACGCCGTCTATGCCCACGTCGGCAACGCGACATTCGACGTCTACGGGCGCAGCCTCAC
>NZ_JBHJUK010000160.1:0-18153 GCF_042266225.1 Kitasatospora sp. NPDC056181 | reverse complement strand
GCTGAGCCACCGTCCTCGGGGCCGGCTGAGCCACCGTCCTCGGGGCCGGCTGAGCCACCGTCCTCGGGGCCGGCTGAGCCTCCGTCCTCGGGGCCGGACCGACCTGCCGCGCCCGGCCGCGGAGCGTCAGAACCGCAGCGTCCAGCTCTTGATGGCACCGGACCAGAGGCCGTAGACGTCGGTCACCCGCAGCCGCCAGACGCCGTTGGCGGTGCACGCCGAGGCGTCGACGCCGAAGATCCCGGTGATCCCCGAGCCGCCGGCCCAGGTCTTCTCCTCGCGCAGCAGGAACACCGTGCCGTTCGGTGCCACCAGCTCGACCCGCAGGTCACCGCTCCAGCCGTGCTCGATGTCGACCTGGATCTCCAGGTCCTTCGGCGCCTTGCCGGACACCCCGGAGACGGTGACCGGCGACTCGAAGGCGGCCTTGCCGTCGATGACCACCGGGGTGGTGCCGGCGAAGAGCGGGCCGCGCGGCCGGTTGGCCACCGTGCCCGTGTAGAGCAGCCGGTCGGGCGAGCCCGGCCCGGCGTCGACCACCGAGCCGGTGGTGGCCGAGGCGGTCAGCGCGGCGGCCACCTGTGCGGGTGTGGCGCCCGGGTGGTCCGACAGGTAGAGCGCGGCGGCCCCCGCCACGTGCGGGGACGCCATCGAGGTGCCCGACATGGAGAGCCCGAAGCCGCCGTAGTCGCTCCAGTTCGCCGTGGAGACGATGTCCACGCCGGGTGCGAAGAGGTCCACCAGCGGGCCGTAGTTCGAGAAGGACGCCTGCCTGTCGTCCGAGTCGGTGGCTCCGACGGTGAGGGCGGTGGGCACCCGGGCCGGCGAGTGCTCGGCCGCGTCGACGCTTCCGTTGCCCGCCGCCACGACGTAGGTGAGGCCGGTGGCGATCGAGTTGGCCACCGCCGCGTCCAGCACCGGGTCCGGGTCGCCGCCGAGGCTCATGTTGACGACGGCGGGCTTGGCGGCGTGCTGCGTCACCCAGTCGATGCCCGCCACGACCTGCTCGGTCGTGCCCTCGCCGTCGTCGTTCAGGACCCTGACGGCGACGATCTTCGCCGACTTCGCGACCCCGAACACGCTGCTCGCCACCGTCCCCGCCACGTGCGTGCCGTGACCGTGGCCGTCCTCGGCCACGTCGTCCCCGTCGATGGCGTCGTAGCCGTACGAGGCCCGCCCGTCGAACTCCTCCTGGGTGACCCGTACTCCGGTGTCGACGATGTACGCGGTGACGCCGCGCCCCGCCGAGTCCGGGTAGGTGTACCGGTTGTCGAACGGGAACCGGCGCTGGTCGATCCGGTCCAGGCCCCACGAGTCCGGTGCGGACTGGACGCCGTCCAGCCGGACCCGCCGGTTCTGCGAGACCAGGGCCACGGACGGGTCGGCGGCCAGCCGCCGGGCGTCCCGCGCGGAGAGTTCGACGGAGAAGCCCTTCAACGCCGCGTCGTACGTCCGCCGCACCTTGCCGCCGTAGGCGCGGGCGAGGCCCTGCGCCCCGCCCGTGACCGACCGGGCGGCGGCGGCCTGCGGCTTGAGCACGACGAGGTAGCTGCCCGGTACGGCGTTCGCGGACCCGGCGCCCTGGACCGCCCCCTCCGGCGTGGCGGCCGACGCGGGGAACACCCCGCCGACGCCGACGCACAGTCCTGCGGTCACGCCGAGTACCGCGCAGATGCGGCCGAAACCTTGCCTCGGACTCATGGTCCCCCCTTTGAAAATCCCCTGGGGACCAGATTGATGGATCGTCAAATAGCTTTCAATACAAGGGTCTTGTCGTATTCCGGACAAGTGCCAGATGGACGGCCGGACGGCCGGGCCCGCACCGCCGCCCACCGCTGCCCGGCGGTGGCGTGGACGTCCGCAAGGGGCGCGCGCCACGGCGTTCGCCACCGGAACCGTGCGCACGGACCACAACCGCACCCACGGACGGCACGTTGCATGCGCGTGAACCGCTTCATCCGAATCGCCCACCGCACCCGCCGACTCGCCGCCCGCACGGGCACCGCCCTGGCCCACGGAGCCCGCGCCCTCGTCGCCGCCGTGGTCCGCCTCGACGCCCGCGTCGAGGCCGCCGTGCGCTCCTGGACCCGCCCGCTCACGACCCGTCTGGGCAGTCTGCTCCGCCGTCTCGCCGCCGCCAACTGCAGCGACGCGCTGAGCCGCAGCCTCTCCTGCCGCGCCCGGGAACGCTCCCAGGACGACGGCTAGCCCGGCCGGAGAGGGTTTCCGGGACGACCTCCGCGGCACCCCCGCCGGAGATGATGCGCCGCCGCGCCCGCCCCGGGGCCGCTCGCCCCTGGACCCGCGGCCGGACCCGCCGACAGCCGTGCGCCCCGGAACACCGCCCGTGCGGACGGGCGGTGTTCCGGGGCGCAGCCGTGTCAGGCCTGGCAGGTCCCCTTCGTCCAGTCGACGGTCGCGGTGGCCTGCGAGTACTTCCACTCCGGGGCGAGCAGGTCGCGGTCGAGCTGGCCGGCGGCCGTCTTGTCCTCGACGACGTAGCCGAAGTCCTGGAGCCAGGCCGGGTAGAGGTTCTTCGACCCGATGTAGAAGGCCGAGCCGTCGACCGCGACCAGCTTGTGGTGCAGCGCGTACGGGTGCCCGTCCGCCCAGGTGGCGGTGGGGGCGGCGCGGAAGGTGGCGAGCTGGAGGTTGCCGCAGAGCGCGGCGCCGGCCTTGGCCTGGTCGCCGGTGAGGGCGGTCAGCCTGGCCTTGAGGACGTCGCTGATCTCGGCGAGCGACTTGATCTGCGAGTAGCCGCCGCTGCCGATGGTGCCCCGGTTGGCCGGGTCGCTGACCACGATCCGCACCTTCACGCCGGCGGCCAGCTTGCCGGCCAGCGCCTCGTACAGGCGGGAGTCGTAGCGGGGCAGCGGCGGGCAGGTGCCGTTCATGTCCTGCTGGGAGATCTCGATGTGGTCGGTCGCGCTGGAGACGAGCGCCCGCAGGGCGTTCTCCTCCGGGTTGACCGTCTCGTAGTCGCGGTCGGCGTTGGTGTTGTCGTGCAGGGTGAGCGGGCTGCACTTGGCGTCGGCCGCGCCGGGAACGGGGCCGGGCCGGTAGGCGGAGGTGGGGTCGTTGGCCTTGATGCCGACGCCGAGGCCGCCGACGGCGATCACCGGGACGGTGCCGGTGGCGGCCGGGGCGGGGTTGAGGTCCCGCTCCATCGAGGGGCTGCACGCGGCGCCGTTGGAGGAGGCGAACCAGGCGTTGTCGAACACACCGGTGTGACCGCAGGTCCAGTCCCAGAGGGTGTCGAGGTAGCTCGCGGCCGAGCCGGCGGCGGGCCCGGTCATCGCCAGGTCGACGTCCGAGACGGGGTGCGCGGTGTCGAGGTAGTCGTCCTTCCAGCCGTTGATGCCGCCGGCGACGACGCTGCGGCCGTCGACCACCAGCAGCTTGGAGTGGTTCCAGGAGAACGCGGTGCGGGAGGTGGTCATCGACGCCACGTTCAGGGTGACCGAGCCGGCCGCGGGGCCGAGCTTGGCGATCAGCTCGTCCCGGTAGCGGGACGGCAGCACGTTGGCGTTGTAGACGGGCGCGGCGCCGACCATGATCCGCACCTGGAGGCGGTGGCCGGCCGCCACCGAGGCCTTGAGGCCCTCGACCAGGGCGTCCTGGAAGCCGCCGTTGGGGAAGGGCGCGAGGGTGGAGACGTCGACGGTCCGGGTGGCGGCGGCGACGTCCGCCTTCATCCGGGCCAGCAGCGCGCGGGTGCCCGGGCGGTCGGCGCAGGCGGCGTCGCCCCAGCAGCCGGGCGTCTGGAGCAGCCAGCCGGCCGGGTCGTCGGCGGAGGCGTTCAGGCTGTTGCCCTCGGTCCGCTGCCAGACCGTGCCCGCCAGGCCGGGCGCCACCTCGCGCAGGGCTCGCTCGACCGCGTCGAGGTGGGCGGTGCCGCCCTCGCCGCCGACGACGGTGCCGGAGGCGGTGCCGGCAGCGGTGTCCGCGTGGGCCGGCAGGGACGAGGCGACGGTGAGCAGGGTGGTGGCTGCGGCGGCGGCCAGGGCCGACCGCACGAGGTGGCCGGACCGGCGGGACCAGGGGAGGTGCACGTGTGGTTCCTTCGAGAAGTGACGGGTGGTTCACCCGTGGGACGACCCGAGATTACCGGAAAGTAACTTGATGTCGAATCTGCGCATGACAATGAGTCACCGGGCCGGAAACCCACCCGTCGTCCGGCCCCCGCCGTCCGACCCCCGCCGATCGGCAGGGCCACCCGGCAGGTGGTCCTGACGGCGCGCCAGGCCGCACCGCACACCCCGGCGCCGTACCGTCGGCCCATGTCCCTCGGCCTGCTCTCGGCCCTCCTGGCCGCGCTGCTCACCGGCTCAGCCACCGTCCTCCAGGCGGTCGGCGCCCGCCGGGCCGCGGCCGGCCACCGCGCGGGCGACGCGGCCGCGCTGACCGGCGCGCTCCGCCAGTGGCCGTTCCTGCTGGGCGTCGGGATGGACATGCTCGGCTTCGCCGCCGAACTCGTCGCCCTGGAACGGCTGCCGCTCTACGAGGTCGAGGCCGTCCTGGCCTCCGCGCTCGCCGTGACCGCCGTCGGGGCCTCCCGCGTCCTGCGGGTACGGCTGCGCCGCAGCGAGTGGACCGGGGTGGCCGCGGTCTGCGCCGGACTGTGCGTGCTCGCGCTCACCGCCGGGCGGGACGGCAGCGGCCGGGGCGACACCGCGATGCGCGTCGGCGTGCTGCTGGTCGCGGTGGTCCTGACGGTCGCGGGCCGGCTGGTGGTCCGGTTCGCCGGCCGCCGCCGGGCCCCGCTGCTCGGACTGGTGGCGGGGCTCCAGTTCGGGGTGGTCGGCGTCGCGGTGCGGGTGCTGCCCGAGCCGCGCCTGCCACAACTGCTCGCCGAACCCTCGGCGTACGCGATCGCCGTGGCCGGCCTGGGCGGCTTCGCCGCGCTGACCTGGGCGATGCAGAGCGGCTCGGTCACGGCCGCCACGGCGGCGATGGTGCTCGGCGAGACACTGGGCCCGGCCGTCGTCGGGGTGCTCGTGCTCGGCGACCACACCCGGCACGACGCGACACCGCTCGCGGTCGCCGGCTTCGCGACCGCGGTCATCGGCGCACTGACCCTGGCCCGCTTCGGCGACGCCGAACAGCCCGCCGCGGCCCCGGCGCACTGACCCCGCCGCCGGCCTCCCTTTCCCCTGCCGTTGAGGAAAGTTGACGATCCATCACGCATGGACCGGTGGGCGAGGTGAAGGGTACGGGGCGATCGGTCACACCTGCCCCCGGGAGCCGGCCCGGCCCCGGGAGCGACCGCAGCGGCCGCGCCCGGGGCCGGGCCCTCGCCGACGGCTCAGGCGCCGTGGCCGCCCAGGACCTCGCCGACCAGGTCGCGGGCCTCGGCCTGCACGCGGGCCAGGTGCTCGTCGCCCCGGAACGACTCGGCGTAGATCTTGTAGACGTCCTCGGTACCCGACGGGCGGGCGGCGAACCAGGCGTTCTCGGTGCAGACCTTGATGCCGCCGATGGCCGCACCGTTGCCCGGCGCCTCGGTGAGGACGGCCGTGATCGGCTCCCCGGCCAGCTCGTCGGCCTTGACCTGCTCCGGCGAGAGGCGGCCCAGCAGCGCCTTCTGCTCGCGGTCGGCCGGCGCGTCCACACGGGCGTAGGAGGGCGCACCGTGCCGGTCGGTCAGGTCGCGGTAGTACTCGCTGGGCGTGCGGCCGGTCACCGCGGTGATCTCGGAGGCCAGCAGGGCGAGCAGGATGCCGTCCTTGTCCGTCGTCCAGACCCCGCCGTCGCGGCGCAGGAAGGACGCCCCGGCGGACTCCTCGCCGCCGAACGCGATCGAGCCCTCCAGCAGCCCGTCGACGAACCACTTGAAGCCGACCGGCACCTCGACCAGGTCGCGCTTGAGGTCGGCCGCCACCCGGTCCAGCATCGAGGAGGAGACCAGCGTCTTGCCCACCGCCGCGTCCGCCGGCCAGTCGGCGCGGTGGCGGTACAGGTAGTCGACGGCCACCGCCAGGTAGTGGTTCGGGTTCATCAGGCCGTCGGGGGTGACGATGCCGTGCCGGTCGGCGTCGGCGTCGTTGCCGGTCGCGATCGCGTACTCGTCCCGGCGGCCGATCAGCGAGGCCATCGCGGCGGGCGAGGAGCAGTCCATCCGGATCTTGCCGTCCCAGTCCAGCGTCATGAAGCGCCAGGTCGGGTCCGTGACCGGGTTGACGACGGTCAGGTCGAGGCGGTGCGTCTCGGCGATCCGCCCCCAGTAGGCGACGGACGCCCCGCCCAGCGGGTCCGCGCCGATCCGCAGGCCGGCCGCCCGGATCGCGTCCACGTCCAGGACCGAGACGAGGTCCTCGGTGTAGGTGGTGAGGAAGTCGTACCGGCCGGTGGTCGCGGCGGTCAGCGCGCGGGCGTACGGGACGCGCTTGACGCCGCGCAGGCCGTCCCGGATCAGGGCGTTGGCCCGGTCCTGGATCCAGCCGGTGGCCTCGGAGCCGGCCGGGCCGCCGCTCGGCGGGTTGTACTTGAAGCCGCCGTCACGCGGCGGGTTGTGCGAGGGCGTGACCACGATGCCGTCGGCGAGCGCCTGCGGGCTGCGCCGGTTGTGCGCCAGGATCGCGTGCGAGACGGCCGGGGTGGGGGTGTAGCCGTCGGCACTGTCCAGCAGCACGGTGACGCCGTTGGCGGCCAGCACCTCGACGGCGGTCACCCGGGCCGGCTCGGACAGCGCGTGGGTGTCCGCGCCCAGGAACAGCGGGCCGGTGACGCCCTGCGCGGCCCGGTACTCACAGATCGCCTGGGTGGTCGCGGCGATGTGGTCGTCGTTGAAGGCCGCGTCGAGCGAGGAGCCCCGGTGGCCCGAGGTGCCGAAGGCCACGCGCTGGCCCGGCTCCTCCGGGTCCGGGTGCAGGGCGTAGTACGCCGTCACCAGCCGCGCCACGTCCACCAGGTCGTCCGGCTGCGCAAGCTGACCGGCCCGTGCGTGTGCCATACGTGTCTCCCACCAGTCCCTGTCCGTACGCCGGCCCCGCCGGCCCGGCGCTTCCTTGCCCCGTGCTCACCGATCGTAACCAGAACACGACCGGTGGCCGTACCCGGGCACTCGGCGGGTACGGCTCACAGCGGCCGGGACCGGAGTGGAGACGGACGTGGGACGGACGTGGGACGGATGTGGGACGGACGTGGGGACGGTGACCGGAGCGGTGTGGGACCGGGGTGGGACCGGTTCAGGCGGGCAGCTGCTCGCGGAAGGCGTCGAGGGCGGGCGCGGTGGTGGTGGCGACGAACTCCGTCACCGTGTACTCGGCCAGCCCGGCCCGTGTGAACGGGTCGGTGCGGGTGATCTCCTCGATCGTCGCCCGGTCGGCGCCCGCGGCGAGGATGACACCCCCGTCCCGGGGCACCTTGCGGCCGGAGGCGAGGAAGGTGCCGGCCGTGTAGTGCTCCTTCAGCCACTCCACGTGCTCGGCGAGCACGGCATCGATGCGGTCCAGCGGCGCGGTGTAGGTCAGCTCCAGAACGAACATGCGGCCCAGGCTATCCGCCCGCCCCGAGCCGCCGTCAGCCACCCGGCTGCCGCGGGATTTTACCGAACGGTCGACCAACCGGGCCCGCCGCGCGGCTAGCGTTCGAGGCATCCCTGAACAGCAGGCGCGGGCAAGGCCGCGCAGGAAGAGGTGTGCCATGAACCGGATCGACACTGCGGCCGACGACCGGACCGGCGACCGGGGCGACACTCCGGCCGACGACCGGATCGACGTCGCCGCAGCCGCGGCGGCGCTGCCCCTCGCGTGGGACTCGCGGGTCCTGGGCCGGGTGGGCCCGACGGCGGTCAAGGTACTGCGGATGGACGGACTGCCGGTCGTGGAGGAGCAGCACGACCACACCGAGGTGCTGCTCGTGCTCGACGGCCGGCTGGAACTGGTCGTGGACGGCGCCGATGTGCCGCTCGGGCCGGGCGGGATGTACGTCGTCCCGGCGGGCGTCCCGCACGCCGTGGCGGCGGGGAGCCGGGGCACCCTGGTGATCGTGGAGGCCGCCGACTGAAACCGGCGCGGCAGCGTGTCAGGCTCAATCATGCCCGGTCAGCGGCCGTTCCGGTAGGACTCAGCACACGTCCGTTTCTCCTTGCCGCGGCACCGCCCCGGCCCGCAGACTCGTCCGCATCCACTCCCCCGGCCCCGTGCCGGCACCCGTCCGCGGGCGCCGTCGCGCACGTCGTGCTGCCCAGCCGGCCGGGAGGAGTCGACGGATCAAGGGGGAATCAGGCATGAACGGTGTGAACCAGGACGCGGTGCTGCGGGCCCGGATGCTGCTGCTCACCACCGACCGGCGGGTGCTGCGCGGGCCGAACGCGCTGTCGGTGTACCGGCTGCTGACCACGGTCGCGCCCGAGGTGTACGGGTCCAAGCTGGCCTACGTGCTGGTCGAGGCGGCCGGCTCCCCGACGGTGCGTGAACTGCCCGACGCCCGGCGGGCGTTGCTGGACGAGGCGGTCGCGGTGGCGGAGGCGTTGGAGCCGCGGAACCCGTTCCGGGCGAAGGTGCTCGCCCGGGCGCTGGCGGCCCGCCGGGCACTGTGACCCGGCTCCGCCCCGCCCCCGGCCCGGCCCGGGGCGGGGCGGGGCGGGGGCGGGGTGGGGCCGTCATCCCGTCGACGAGCCCGAGCCTCGTCGGGCCGGCGACACCTCGGCAGGGCCGCGATCCGGCCGGTGCCGACAGCCGGGCACGGCCCCGCCCGCCCTGCTCCGCCGAGCGGGGCGCGCGGGGCCGGCCCCGTGTCACCCGGGGCACCCGGATCGGCGCCCGCCGGGGGGCCCGCCGGGCCGCGCCGTGAGATCGTCGGCCCATGGAACAGCGCGTACTGGGCCGCACCGGTCGGCCCGTCTCGGTGGTGGGACTCGGCACCTGGCAGCTCGGCGCCGACTGGGGTGACGTCCGCGAGGAGGACGCCCTGGCGGTACTGGACGCCTCCGTCGAGGCCGGCGTCACCCTCTTCGACACCGCCGACGTCTACGGCGACGGGCGCAGCGAGCGGCTGATCGGCCGGTACCTGAAGGGGCGTCCGGATGCGGAGGTGTTCGTCGCCACCAAGTTCGGCCGGCGGGTGGAGCAGCGGCCGGAGCACTACCGGCTCGACAACTTCCGCGCCTGGGCCGACCGTTCGCGGGACAACCTGGGCGTCGAGCGGCTCGACCTGGTGCAGCTGCACTGCCCGCCGACGCCGGTGTACTCCACCGACGAGGTCTTCGACGCGCTCGACACCCTGGTCGCCGATCAGCGCATCGCCGCGTACGGGGTCAGCGTGGAGACGTGCGCGGAGGCGCTGACGGCGATCGCCAGGCCGGGTGTCGCCAGCGTGCAGATCATCCTCAACGCGTTCCGGCTGAAGCCGCTGGAGCGGGTGCTTCCGGCGGCGGCCGCGGCCGGGGTGGGCATCCTGGCCCGGGTGCCGCTGGCGTCCGGGCTGCTCTCGGGCCGGTACACCGCGCGGACCATGTTCGCCGCGGACGACCACCGCACCTACAACCGGCACGGCGAGGCCTTCGACCAGGGCGAGACCTTCTCCGGGGTGGACTTCGCGACGGGCGTCGAGGCCGCCGCCGCGTTCGCCGCGCTCAGCCCCGAGGGTGCCACGTCGGCCCAGACGGCGCTGCGCTGGATCATCCAGCAGCCGGGCGTCACCACCGTCATCCCCGGCGCCCGCGACACCGGGCAGGCCCGCGCGAACGCGGCCGCCGCAGGCCTGCCGCCGCTCCCGGACGCCACCCTGGCGGCGATCCGCGAGCTGTACGACGAGCGCATCCGGCCACTCGTGCACGACCGCTGGTGACCACGAGCCCCGGTACCGCCGCGGTGTGACCCACCGCTGGCCCCACCGCTGGACCCACCGTTGGGCCCGCCGGATGGTGGCCCGCCCGGTCCTCGCCCACGCTGGTGGGCATGGGTAGCAAGCAGTGGGTTCCCGCGGTGGTGCACTGTCGTCCGGGCCAGGTGGCGGGGGCGGACACGGCAGCGGCGCACGTCGCCGGCGACGTCCGCGTCACCGGCCGCTGGGTGAGGGTCCGTACCGGCCACGGCGACGCGGAGACCTGGATCTCCGCCGCCGCGGTCCAGCGCATCGTGTGGGGGGAGGCGCCGCCCGACGACTGAGCGCGGCCGGCCTCCCGGGCACCGACCCGGGCGCACGGAAGGAGAGCCGGCACGGTCGGCTCAGGCAGGTCGGCTCAGGCCAGGGCAGGCCCCGGCACGGTCGGTTCAGGCCAGGGCGTGCGTGAGGGCCGATGTCCAGTTCGCGAGGGCGCGGCGGGCCAGTCGGCTGTCGGGGGCGTAGCCCTCGAACAGGTGGAACGCTCCTGGTACGACGTGCAGCTCGGTGTGGACGCCGGCGGTCATGAGCCTCCGTCCGTACTCCATCGCCTCGTCGCGGAGGGCGTCGGCCTGGCAGATCTCGACGTAGGCCGGGGGCAGGCCGGCGAGGTCCTGTGCACGGGCGGGGGCCGCGTACTGGTCGGCGACGGCGGAGCCGAGGTACAGCTCCCACATGCCGCGGGCGACCCGGCCGTCGACGATCCGGCTGTCGGTGCACTCGTCGATGGAGGGGTAGTCGCAGCGGTCGTCGAGGGCGGGGACGAGCAGGAGCTGGAAGGCCAGGGCGGGTCCGCGGCGGTCCCGGGCGGCGAGGGCGACGGCGGCGGCGAGCGCACCGCCGGCCGAGCGGCCGGCGACGGCCAGGCGGGCGGGGTCCACGCCGAGGGCGTCGGCGTTCTCCGCGGTCCAGCACAGGGCGGCGTAGCAGTCGTCGAAGGCGGCCGGGTAGGGGTGCTCGGGGGCCGGCCGGTAGTCGACGGAGACGACCACGGCCCCGGCGGCCAGGCAGATGTCGCGGCAGTTGGCGTCGCCGGTGTCGAGGTCGCCGGAGATGAAGGCGCCGCCGTGGAAGTACAGCACGCAGGGGCGCGGGGCCGTGCCCTGGGCGGTGGGCCGGTAGATCCGGACGTCGAGATCGCTGGCCGGCCCGGGGACGGTGAGCGGTCCGACGGTGATCCGAGGGTCCTCGACGGGGCGGGCTCCCGCCAGCAGGGCACGCACGTACGCCCGGGTCGCCGCCGGGTCGGCCAGCGGGTCGAAGGGCGGTACGCGGTCCAGGACCCGGGCTATCTCGGGGTGCAGGCGCATGGGCAACTCCACATCGTCTCATTGATACCGTCGAGGCGCGGAAGCTAACAGTCCCAGTGATACGGTGTCAATGAAACCGAGCGAGCGGGAACGAGTGGGCGGAACGAGGACGAGGACCATGACGAAGGATCTGACGCCCTCCCAACTGGTGGTCCTCGGCCTCATCGCCAGGCACGGTCCGATGACGCCCTACGACCTCAAGTCCAAGGTCGAGTCCTCCGTCGGCACCTACTGGCCGGTCCCCCACGCCCAGCTCTACCGCGACCCGCCACGCCTGGCCGAACTGGGCCTGCTGCGCGAGGACGCCGAGGAGCACGGCCGCCGACGCCGCGTCTTCTACCTGACCGGCGCCGGACACGAGGCCCTGCGCGAGTGGCTCGCCGATCCGACGACACCCGAGCCGGAAACCCGGAACCCCGCCCTGCTCAAGCTGACGTTCGCGGACCTGGGCGCACCCGGACAGGTGGCCGAGCTGGCCTCGGCGCAGGCGGCGCAGCACCGACGGTGGCGCGACGAGTACCGGGAGCTCCGCGCCCGGCTCGACCCGCACGCCCCGGACACCACGGCCCGCGCCCGGCTCCTGACGCTCGGCATCGCACACGAGCAGGGCTACGTCGCGTTCTGGGAGGCGCTGGCGGCCGACCCGGAAGGGACCGGCGAGCCGGGGCCGGAACCCGGGAGCCCGTAGCCGGGCCGATCACGGTTGTCCGCTGCACGGCACCGCAATCACCCGGCCACGACCCGCACCGCACCTCCGCGCCCCCGAACCGCCGCGCCCCGCCCCGAAACCGCCCCGCCCCGCCCTCGAACCGGTCCGGGGGCGGGGCGATTGCGTGTGTACGCGCCGACTGCGGTACAACACTGCAAATATGACGATTGATCGGAGACATCTGTAATGAGCAAGTCAGCCCTGCCACGTCGCGGCCTGCTCGTGGGGGCGGCGGCCACGGTCATCGGGTGGAACACCGCCGGGCGTTCCTGGGCGGTCGCCCCCTCCGAGCGGACCGCCGAGGGGGTCGAGGGGGCCGGGGGCACCGAGGAGGCCGGCGCCTTCGCCGCGCTGCCACGGCTGGACGGCAGCGTCGTCGTCGATCCCGGCACGCTCGCCCGCTTCGGGGGCGACTTCGGGCACCTGGTCACCGCCGCGCCCAGGGCCGTCCTGCGCCCCGGGTCGGTGAACGACGTCGCCGCGGTCGTGGGATTCGCCCGGCGGCACCGCATCCCCGTCGCGATGAACGGCCAGAGCGGCACCGGCACGGCCGCCGAGCTGGAGTCGCACTCCAGCTACGGGCAGGCCACCGCGCCGGGCGGCATCGCCGTCGACGCCCGCGGCCTGGACCGGATCGTCGCCATCACCCCCGGCCGGGCCGTGGTGGAGGCCGGCGTCACCTGGGCGCAGCTGACCGACGCCGCGCTCGCCCAGGGGTGGATGCCGCCCTGTCTGACGGACTATCTGCACCTGTCCGTCGGCGGGACGCTGAGCGTGGGCGGGATCGGCGGCGCCGTGCAGCGGTTCGGGCTCCAGGCGGACACCGTCGAGTCGGTCGACGTGGTCACCGGGACCGGGCAGCTGGTCACCGCCTCCCCCACCGCCGACCGGGAGCTGTTCGAGGCGGTGCTGGCCGGCGGCGGCCAGGCCGGGATCATCGTCCGCGCCACCCTGCGCCTGGTCCGGGCCCGCGAACGGGCGCTGGTGTTCAACCTGTTCTACGACGACCTGGGCCTCTACCTGGCGGACCAGGAGCGGCTGATGGCCGAGCAGCGCTTCGACCTCCAGGTCGGCGACGTCGCCCGCAACGCCGCCGGCACCGGCTGGCGTTACAAGGCGGAGCTCGTCGCCCACTACGACGGCACCGCCGCACCCGACCGCGAGGCCCTGCTGCGCGGACTGCGCTGCAACCCCGCCGAGACCACCGTGGTGGACCAGACCGCGCGCGAGTACGCGTTCCGGGTGGACGGCTTCGCCGACTACCTCAAGGCGGCCGGACTCTGGGGCCGGCCGAAGCCGTGGATGAGCCTCTTCCTGCCCGCCTCGACCACCGAGACGTTCGTGCGCGAGGCGGAGGCGCTGCTGACGCCCGAGGACCTGGGCGCCGGGCTGCTGCTCTTCTACCCCTTCCGGACCGACCGGTTCACCCGCCCGATGGCCGTGATGCCGGCCGAGCCCGTCGGCTGGCACTTCGACCTGCTCTCCTTCCCCGCCCCCGGCGCCGACCACGCCGCCGCCCTCCGCCGCAACCGACGGCTGTACGACCGGGCCGTGGCACTCGGCGGCAAGCGGTACATCATCGGCGCGATCCCGGACATGACCCGCACCGACTGGCGGCGCCACTACGGCACCCGCTGGGCCGACGCGGTGGCCGCCAAGCGCCGCTACGACCCGGCGGGCATCCTGACCCCGGGCCAGGGCATCCACGCCTGACCGTGACCGTGAGGGTGTGGGGGCTCCGCCCGGGGGTCTGCCCGTCCGCCCGTCCGCCCGTCCGCCCGTCCGACGCTCGGGCCCTTCCGCCCCCGAGCCCCGAGCCCCCGGCCCCCCGAGCCCGCGGGACGGCCGCGCCTCACCTGGTAGCACGAGAGGAGCGGATCTCGGCAGAGATCCGCTCCTCTTCGCCCGCGGACGGGTCCGCGGGTCAGGTGCGGGCGGGGGTGGCGTGCGTGGCGGGGGTGGCGGGGGTGGCGGAGAGGGTGATGACGCGGTCGAAGTGGGCGTCGAGGTGCTCGTCGCCGTGGTGGACGACGAGGAGGCCACGGCCGGTGGTGCGTTCCTTGAGGGTGCGGAGCACCAGTTCCCGGCCGTTCTCGTCGAGGTTGGCGAAGGGCTCGTCGACGAGGTAGAGGTCGGCGTCCTCGCACAGGAGGGCGGCCACCCCGACCCTCTGGCGCTGGCCGGAGGACAGCTCCGAGGGGAGCTGGTCGGCCAGGGCGTTGAGGCCCATCGAGGTGCGCAGCCGCTCGTCGGCGACCAGTGCGCGCACCGGCAGCGGGGGCAGGTTCACCGGGGCGGTCAGGCTCGCCACCCGGGGCGGCAGTGCGACCAGGCCGGCGTCGGGGGCGAGCGTGCCCGAGAGGATGTGGAGCAGCGTGGTCTTGCCGCAGCCGTTGGGGCCCCGGAGCAAGAGGTGTTCGCCGGCGCGCAGGTCGAAGTCGTCGATCGCCAGGGTGACGTCGTCGCCGTAGCGGACCCGGGCGCCGTGGACCAGGGCGGCCGGGTCCTCGTCGTGGTACGGGGTCGTGCGGGAGCCGCGCAGGGTCTGGATCCGCTTGAGCACCGCGGTGCTCCGCCGAGCCTGCGGGATCATGTTGATGAGCTCGAAGATCCCGGTGACGGCCCGCCAGAGCGAGTTCACGAAGGCGAGGAAGCTGCCGAAGGACATCCGGCCGGCGAAGACGAAGTAGGCCCCGATCACCATCGAAGCGGTGTCCGACAGGTTCATCACCAGGTCGCTCAGGGTGTTCTGCTTCTGGGCCAGCCGGTAGTTGACGAAGGTGATGCCGAGGTAGCCGTCCAGCGCCTGACGGTTCACCTCCCGGGTGCCGGGCAGCAGCTTCGGCAGGCCTCTCAGCGCGTGGAAGGCCTCCAGGGTGCGGCTCAGCCGGTTGATGTACCCGGCCTCCGCGTCGCGTTCGGGCTCGGTGTTGTCCTCGATCCGCTTGGCGATGGCGTTGCTCACGACCACCAACGGCGGCACGATGACGAGCAGGATGAGACTGGCCTGCCAGGACAGGTAGAGCAGCACCCCGACGAAGGCGATGGACGACACCGCCTGCTTGGCGATGCGGATGGCGATGGCGATGGCGGGCAGGACGCCCTCGTACACGTCGTTGTGCACCCGGCTGACGTAGGAGGCGTTTCCCGCCTCGGACAGCCGTCGGCTGTCCTGGCCGAGCGCGCGGTCCAGCAGCTCCAGTTCGAGTTCGAGCACGAGCGCGTTCTCGAAGCGCTTGCGCCAGCAGCCGATCCAGTAGCCCCCGAGGTTGAGGACGAGGCCGAGCACCAGGTAGCCGGCGCCGAGCAGGAGGAACCGGCGGAAGTTCCCGGCCAGGATCGCCTGGTCGAACAGCGCCTTGAGCAGCAGCGGGTGCAGGACGGCCTCGGCCCCGCCGGTGACCATGACGGCGGCCGCGATCCCCCCGAAGCGGGCCCGGTGTCCGTGCAGGAGGCGCCAGAGTTCCTTCACCGCGACACCTCGTCCAGCAGGAAGTCGGCCGTGCCGCCGTGGTTCACGCGGTGCAGGACCCGCAGCACGCCGGCCGATCCGGTCAGGTAGTCGGTGGAGCAGCGCAGCAGCCCCTCGCCGGGTACGCCCAGGGGCGCCACGCCGTCGCGCCGCGGGACCCCGAAGCGCTCGTCGGGCTCGAACAGGAACACCTTCCGGACGAAGTCGAGCTGTCGCAGGGCGGTGTCCCGGTAGGAGGCGTCGCCGGTGATCGCGGCGGCGTCCAGCATGGCGTCGGCGATCCCGGACATGCCGAACCCGTAGCCGGGCAGCACCGACTGGGCGACGTCCACCGCGCGCAGGACGGTCCGCGCGTCGTCCAGCTCGCCGTAGCGCAGCAGCACCTGGGCGACGCCCGCCGAGCCCACCTCGACGTACGGCTCCATGGTGCCGCCGAAGTTGAACATGACCAGGCCGTCGTCGTCGCCGAGGGGTTCGGCGTGGTCCATCTCCCAGGCCAGCGCACCGCGTCCGAGCCGCAGGCAGCGTTCGTCGCCGGTGACCTGGAACATCCGCAGCAGGAACAGGGCGGTGCCCGCCTGGCCGAAGCCCAGGCCGGTCAGCGGCCCGTCGGCGGAGAACTCGTTCAGCCAGTAGGCGTGCCGGCCGTCCTGCTTCGCGGAGTCGCACAGCGCCCGCGCGCACTCCCTGGCCGCGGCGAGGTCGCGTTCGGCGTGGCTGCGCAGGTAGAAGTGCAGGTTCGTCATGCCGAGGCCGGCGAGGCCGTAGTAGAAGGTGTGGTCACCGATCTCCGGGGCGCGCCGGTTGGCGTGTGCCAGCAGCTCCCGGGCGTGGTTGCGGAGTCCGAGCGAGTCGGCGGCCCAGGCGATGCCGGCCAGGCCGTTCATGAGGCCGTCCGGGTACTGGGCCACGTCGATGTCGGCCAGCCCGTCCTGCAGCCAGTGGCGCCAGGCGGGCCGGACCGGGATGCCGGAGGCGTTCAGCGCCCACAGGACGCCGCTCGCCCCGAAGCCGAGGCTCAGAGGGTTGGTGACGTGCGCGAACGGGTCCACCGGGAAGAGGGTGGCGCGGTCGGTGTCGGCGGCGGCCTCGACGAAGGCGGCGACGCCGGCCCCGACCTCGGCCAGCCCGAGCGTCGACTCGACGACCGGCCGTGGCGGTGCGGGCCGGACCTCACCGACCAGCGCGCTCTCCTCGTGCTCCAGGAGTTCGAGGACCTCGGCGAGCGTGACCCGCGCGTGCGACAGGTCCATCAGCAGCTCGTGGATCCGCACCGGCCAGCCCAGGCCGTCGGTGAAGACCCGGTAGAGGCCGAGCACTTCGGGGCGCAGGAAGGACATCGCGGCGATCGGGAAGATGAAGTAGGCCATGGTGTTGGCCAGGGCGTGGAGGTCGTCCTCCGGTACGGGTGCGCCGGAGTGGCTCCGGGAGTGGCTGAACCCGGGCGTGTAGAGCTCGACCGGCTTCTCCAGGTGCCCGTCCGCCCCTTCGGGCCCGGCCAGCCTGCACGACTCCAGGTCGATGACGGTGACCTCGAAGGTGTCGGGGTCGACGAGCAGGTTCGAGGCGGACAGGTCGCCGAGGATCACGTTGCGCTCGTGCGCGGCCAGGACGGCGCGCGCGAGTCCGCGGAAGACGGCGAGGAAGATCCGCAGGAACTCCCGCGACCCCTCGGCGGTGATCACCGGCCGGGCGAGCGGGTTGCGTTCGAGCAGGACCGAACGGATGTCGGTGCCCTCGACGAACTCCTCGGCGATGAAGTGGTGCTCCCAGTGGCTGAAGGTGACGATCGGGGCCGGGAAGCAGCCGGCGTCGGCCAGCCGGTTCAGGAAGGTCCACTCCCGGGCGAGGATGTCCACGGCGTCGTGGTCCTGGCGCGGGTTGGGGTTGGTGTGCGGGCGGGCCTCCTTGAGGATCACCTTCCGGTCGCCGCGCGCGGTGTCCTCGGCGGTGTAGACCCCGCCGGAGTTGGAGAACTGGATGGCTCCGGTCACCCGGAAGCGGCCGCCGAGCAGGTCCTCGTCGTCGCCGTCCTCCTCGGGCTTCCAGTCGGTGAACGGCCAGGGCTGCCACGACGGCTGGGCGAACCCGGGGCGCCGGTCGTCGGCGACCTCGCCGTCCGGTCCGGCGATCCGCGGCAGCCGCCGGCCCAGGATGTCGAGGGTGTGGGTGGCGAGGAACTGGCCGTACCGGAAGTAGAGCGACTTGGAGTCCCGGTAGCGCAGGTCGGAGAGCACGTACGCGCCCTCGGAGCCGTCCAGCAGGCGGGCGAGATCGGCCAGGCACGACCGGAACTCGTCGTCGTCGCGCGGGTAGACCGTGACGAGCTTGCCGCCACTGCCCCGGGTCATGCCCTTGGAGTTGAGCATCTCGAAGATGTTGAGATCGAGGGCGATCTTGAAGTCGATCTGCTTCCCGGTCAGGTAGGCGACCACGGAGGCGGCGACCTCTCGCACGTTGTGCCGGCTCGCCGACACGTGGATCTTCCAGCCCTGGGCCGGCAGGTCCGGGTTGTGCCGGTGGCTCCACCAGATCCCGCTGCGGACGAAGCGCGCCCGGTGCCGCTCGTCCAGCGTCGCGAGGAAGTGGTCGGGCCTCGGCTCGTAGTAGACATCGAGTGGGTCGAAGAACAGTGTGTCGTTCCACGCGTAAAGGAATCGGTGGACCCATCGTTCGTCGCGCATGTCCGCCTCTGTGTGGTCGTTCGGGGGTGCCGCCGGGAGGACGGCGGGTGAGCCGGGAACGGCCCGTGCGGGGTGCCCGGTCCCCGCACGGGCCGCCGTCGGGTCAGTCCTTGACCGGCGGCTTGGTCGGCTCCTTGCAGCAGTCGCTGG